>JABSQK010000602.1 GCA_013215875.1 Lentisphaeria bacterium | reverse complement strand
TGAGCCGGCCGGTAATCTCATAAATTAACTGACCACTATATTGACTAAAATGAAGTTTTGCCTGCCAGCCCATTGCTGAATAGTCACCACTATTTACAACAAATGCCAAAATAACAAAGGGTA
Source organism: Lentisphaeria bacterium (assembly GCA_013215875.1). Lineage (GTDB taxonomy): Bacteria > Verrucomicrobiota > Lentisphaeria > JABSQK01 > JABSQK01 > JABSQK01. The sequence continues at coordinate 11,071 of JABSQK010000602.1, read as the reverse complement.
GAAAAAGCAAAAAGAGCAATGTCTCTTTGGCTTTCAACTTCTTCTCTTCCCAGAGGTATATAAGCAGGAAAACACCCGGTAAAATTAACAGGGATGGCTTCGACAAAATAGCCGCAATAAATAAAACAACTGTTCCTGCAAGCAATTGCATTAGCCTGGCATTTCGCTTCCCATCTTCTTCCTTACGACAATAATGCAAAAAACAAAGCATCGACCCCAACCCAAATAGTGTAGACAACAGTTCCTTACGACTCATAACCCAGGCTACCGATTCCACTTGCATGGGGTGAATCGCAAAAAGTATAGTTGCCAGCAAGGAGGGTAGATCTTTTCCTGTGAGTTTACGAAAGAAGAAGTAGAGCATTATCACATTTGCCAAATGAAAAAATACATTAATGGCATGCGAAATTTCCGGCTTTGCACCAAAGAGACAAAACTCAATCATGAATGATAAATAACACAGTGGTATATAAAGATATTCACCCGGGGTACTATTCAGCGAAAAAATCTGCTTTATGGAATCGAAGGAAAAGTTGAACAAATTGCTATTTTGAAGTAAGTACTTTTTATCGTCCCAATCCAGGTAGTCGAAGCTCCGGCATTGGCTGTAGATAACAAAAACTGAAATTATCAGGATGACCAGGTGCTTGTATAAGGTATTTAATTCAGATTCTTTCATTTTACTTCCCAGAGCATATACTATTAAGCGCTTTTTAATAGGATCTGGAATGAATAAAATTATTTTTTTAGACCGTGATGGGACAATCATTGTTGACAAAGATTTCCTCGATAATGTCGAGGGAGTTGAGCTGCTCGAGCACTCTGCCAGTGCCATGGCTGCGATGAAAAAGCTGGGCTACAAACTGGCAATGGTCAGTAATCAATCCGGCATAGGTCGTGGCTACTTCGGGCCGGGAATAGTCGATGCACAAAACTGCTATCTACAGGAATTACTCACAGCCCATGATGCAAGCCTCGATGCTATGGCATTTTGCGGCGATCATCCGGATGCAGATACGACACATCGTAAACCTGCGCCTGGCATGCTGCTCGATATCGCAGAAGAACTCGATGCAGATCTGTCACAATGCTGGATGATTGGTGATAAGGAATCGGACATTCAAGCAGGAAAAAATGTAAGCTGCCAAACGATCAAGATACCGGAGCAAGCGGCAGATCTAAAGGCTGCCTATGAAATAATTGCCCGGCAGGGTTAACTTAGTCATCATAGTATGAGCCTTCGCCGACGGCATCCTGCGCTTCATAAGCAATCAAATCTTTTGCGACATCCATATCCACACAAGACCCTTTACTCATCATCCATAGCACAGCATACGCCCCTTTTGCAAGGGAATTGGTTTCCACCGCAGCAATATAAAAACGACAGCAATCATCGTGACTCAGGTAGAATTTTGAGCTCATTTCAGATTTATTAAATTGGTCCCTAGTTTTCTTATCCCTCAAAAACCAGCCCGGACGAACAATGAGTACGCTCATATCATGGGCATTGCTGTACATTCGCCCCAGTGCCTCGGCATAAATTTTAGATACTGCATAAATATTTACTGGTTGAGCTTCCTCATCAATTGAGATTTTCTCATCGAAGCCACTGCCCGAATTAACCTGTATGGAACTTGTACCAATAAATAGATCGATATTTGCTTCCCGGGCCGCTTCCATTATCATATAACCACCAATAAAATTGGGCTCGAGAATCTCTTCCATAAAATTTCCATTATTGGGGAAAGCGGCCAGATGGATAATAATATCCATGCCCTCTGCAAACGACTTCATAGCCTCTAAATCACAAATATCTGCCTGTATGTACTCGTCTATTTCCGGCCCATCAGCTGAAATATCGCAACCACGAATGAAATGTCCGCGCTTATGCAGAGCAACTGATACACATTTGCCAATCGCCCCGGCACAACCAGTAATACCGATACGTTTTATCTCTTTCGCTTTCGAATCCATAATCGACAACCTTCATAAAAATTTTAATTAATCAACCGGCACTGTAACATTAATCAGCTCTAAGCCAATATACAATTCTGCACATTTCCTGTATTTATCCACCAATTTCAGACCTGGTGCCCTCCCACCCCGATATCCATCAGCTTTGAACTCGAAATAGAAGAATATAGACAATTAGTTTCGGGCCCTGAGAAACAAAAACCTTTACCGAAAATCTAAAGTGAACAAGAAGTCAAATAATTGACAAACCGTCCTTCGTCCATTATCTTCAATTATCAACTGGGACGTTCGACAAGAATATGAAAAACAAAATGACTAGAGGCCTAATAGGCTTAGCTCTTGTGGTCGTGTTGCAAGGTTGCAGCAAAAGCGACCAGACTAAAACCATTGAAATCGATCCATCTGAATTACAGCTTGCACCGATTCAACACGAGCAGCTTAGCGAGGAGCAACTCAGAAGGATACAAAAGATCTACAAAGCACTTGACGGTATAGATGGGCAATCAATTGATTCATGGATCGAAGATTTCAAGAGAGACTTGGATCCGAATCCGAATATCCTGATTTGGGAACAAATTGCCGAGGCGTATACCAACTATCTGTCACAAAAAGAACTGAGTCCGCAGCAGAAGTACGATGCGTATTTAATCCTGTTAATACGTAGTATGGTGCCAAATGATGATGTCATGCCTCGTGTGAAAGAAAAACTAAAAGCGTTAACAGAAAAAGATGTCAAAGATGTCTTAAGCTTTTACAGATGGAATGCTGAACCAATAACTGTGATTAAAACTACTAACAAAGTCGAACAAAAGCCTCGATCGGACGCGGACAAGCCGCGACGTTCAGACTAGGCTTTCTGTGAGGGGTTCACTAATGGATGAATATAATTTAAGCGGCCTTCCAATATCTAAGTGGTCACATTAAGACGAGGAAAAATCTCTATGAATGTTCGAGAAGTATCAAGTTCAAATTCTCATTTGGTTGCTTTTGGTGGCGTAGATGATGATATTATTGTAGGAGATATTGAAACTATAAATATAGTAAAAATAAAAACAAATTATGAAAGTGGTGGAAATCGACTTATTTTAGATAAAGAAAGTGGTTGCATTTTTGCTGGTAATTATAATTCCCAATAGGTCAGTTCAAACTGTCATGAAAAAATCGCAAGCTCTGCCGATGGTGCCAGGCATGACGAATTATGAGAAAACAATATTGGATAAAAGTATGAAATTTTTGATAATTTTACTCACATCAACAATAATAGTAACTTGTAATGTAAACGGTGCGGAGGAATCTATACCAGAAACCATCGTTTCTCATGAGATTAAAAATATTCCGAATACAGATTCGGCTAAAGATTGGATTTCGGTACAAAATGCACTTTATAAAAGTTCTAACATACTGAGAAAGGGGTCTGGGAAATGGCCTGAATTTTTCACGAGTTTACAATTGGCTAAACCGATTGATGTTTGGCTCGAATCAATTAAGGCTATTGACCCTGTTGTAAAACAAACAACTAAGCCCTCATGGAATGGTGAACAAACTGATGAAAAGAAATTAAAAGCAGGCTATGCACAATGGTTTGTACTAAAAGGAACTTTTTGGAATTGCCCTGATCGACCAATATTTACACAAGATCAGTTAACAAAATTTAAGTCATTGCTCAAAGCGAAGCTAAAAGATAACGCAAAGGTTCCAAAGCCAAAATTCTTAAATACAAATGTGATGACAAACAGGCTCGTATTGGCAAACATATTTATTGATAGCCTTAGATTTTTACCGATGATATCTGCAGATGGTAAAGATACCAGATTGACAAAATTTAAGTTTAGATCTCAACCAAGCGAAGTCGGCACTATCTCCAGCTTCGAACTCCAATTAAAATTGATTGAACCAATTAAATTAAAACGCTGATGCTTATACACAAAAAACAGAAAAGGGTCTATGCTCAATGAGCCAGAAGTGCTTGATAAGGTGAAAGCTTACGAGCATATAAGCATCTGTAAGCTCCAGCTCGTTATTGATTTTTCCTGGGAACGCTGAGCCCCAACTCGGCATTTATTTTATTATCCCACAAGTGCTCGGTGAGTATACGGACTTAACACCCATGACAGTGAAAGATGCGACAATTTCCAAAGCTATTCTTAATGATATACAAAAAAACTAGAAAAACATAGTTGAATCTACATAACAAACATTTCGTGATTTCATTTTACTCAGCTCGAGTTATGTTAAGGAAATGAAATCACAAATGAAACGTTAGTAAAATGAAAACTCAAAAAAATGAGGAGGTGTGAGATGACCAATTACTGTGCTGCTATTCTCACCGTGGTAATGCTATCCACACGGTGTTACGGAGCAGTTGTGAAAGTGCCCGAAGATTACAAGACGGTTCAAGAAGCTATCCTTGCTGCTTCTGCAGGCGATACAATATTACTGGCTCCAGGGACTTACATGATTGAAGGAAAGATTGAGGTACCAAAGAAGCTGACAATCGCATCGAATTATCTCAATAGCAAGGATAAATCCGCTATCGACGCAACTGTTCTCAAGGCAAGTAAAAAGGCCGGACTGCAATGGTTTGATATAGGACCGAAAGCGAAGGGTACAAAAATCATCGGATTGACGTTCTTGGGGAATGCTGAACATTCACTGGCAATTCGCAACAGCCATACGGAGGTGAGTCATTGTAAATTCGTTGGGGGAAGAGACCAATTGAGCTTTGAGGGCGGAGGAGGCCTGGTCGCTCACTGCTACTTTGAGGGTGCTGGTGATGATGCAATAGATGCTGACCTGAGTGTCAGCTGGACGGCGGAACACTGCACCATCAGAGGCTCAAGAGACGATGGCATTGAGATTCGCCTGCATGTCAAAGAAGGGCCAATTACCACACATATTGTGAGATACAATACCTTCACAGACGGCACCACCGGTATTCAACTCATAGACTATGAGGGCGATTCACACCGCAAGTTTGAAATCTATGGAAATGTATTCAAAAATACCAGAAGCACAGCTGTGGACTGCACTGTGGACACCGGCAACAGGAACGTCGACGGTTCTCCCATGGTGGAGAAAGCTAAGATATTCAGTAACACGATCGACGGCTGCCGGAACGGAATAACAATGGCCCCCAACCTAGTGATTTTAAATAACATTTTCACGAATACGATGGTTAAGGGCATAATCAAAGGCAAACATCTGGAAGCAGGCAACACCTCGATCGTAGATTACTGCCTGTTTTTCAAGAATGGGGCGAATTACGATAAGGGACTGAACATGGGAAAGAACATCTTCACGTTCGATCCGCAATACAGCGATACGACCTCCTACAAGTTGTCGCCGAATAGCCGGGCGATCGACATGGGCATTGCCGCGTACAGGTGAAAAAGGGTTGAAGTACTGAAGATCCCGGCCGAAAAGTATTTTGGGAAAGCCCCCGATCTAGGTGCTAACGAGTACAGAAAAGTCAGACGTTAACACTTTCGAAACCGTTGTGGCCAACAAACGGCTTCAGGACAATCCGGATTCCGCGGCGCTCCATCCGGAGGCCTGAGCCATACGTTAATTTTTCTCGGCGTATGGTCGATTCAGCGGAGTATTGAAGGTAAACTCTGCTATGATTGTGCTTCTAGAAATATTAACAAAGCGTTAATCGCAAACATTTTTGGATGTATTCTCTTCCCTCCTTTGATTATCTTCTCTTTGCTCAAAAGATACTGGATGCTGAGAAAATTAAAAAAAGCATAACAAACGCTACGTGGATTTCATTTCGACCACCTCGAGTTATGTTAAAATGAAACCAGAAGCGGGACCTAAGCATAACATTATATAAAGACAGATATTGATAAAAGGGATCCGCTATTTATAGTTATGTGCTTATGAAGATAGAAGACCACATATTTTTTGATTTTTTCAGCGAAGAGAATAAGACGTATCTATTAGACAATATATCGATCGTAGAATTCGAATCTGATGGACTTCTTTTTGACCAGGGCGAAAACATTACCAATATCTACCTTGTGCTCGATGGTGCAGTAAATATCAGTGGAAAAACCAACTCTGGAAAATACGAGGTGATTGCGACCCTGAACGAAAATGAGTTTTTTGGGGAATTTGCAGCGATCGATGGTGGCGAACGGACTGCCAAGGCTGAAATTTCCGGGCATACACAACTCGCAGAGATTCCCAATGACATATTTATGGGTGCTCTGGATAAATGTTCCCCAGAAGAATTTATCAAATTGCTCCGCCATATGATTGGCCGCATACGAAGCTTTCATCAAAAGTTCTTTGATGAAATTGTCCATAGAAAGCGCAATGCAATCATTGGCGAATTAACCAACAGCATCGTACACGATTTCCAGAGTCCATTGAGTATTATATCCGGCACGGCTAAGATGATTCGTGATAAACATGACGATCTAGACACAGAGCAACAATGCCAGCTTATCGATGTACAAGTAAAGCGTATTCAGTCAATGGCGGGTGATGTGCTCGACTTTGCCAAGGGAAATAGCTATTTGCAAAAAAAGACTGTTAACCTGGGCAATCTTCTTGAGTACTTTGAGCTGCTGAATAAGGAATATTTGAAACGTCTTAGTGTTGATTTACTCATCACGACAAAAGATATCGAGATTTATGCGGATCCCGATAAGCTTGTTCGGGTCTTGCAAAATCTCACAAACAATGCGGCTCAGTCCATGGCCAGTGGCGAAATCCGCATCGACATCGATAAAAATGAAAAGCACGTCATGATTATTATTACAGATAATGGACCGGGTATTCCCGATGATATTAAGGATGTATTATTTGACCCTTATATTACTGAGGGCAAACCTGGTGGCACGGGTCTGGGTACTGCAATTGCCAAGTCACTCATCGAAGCACATGGTGGCGACATATCATTTTCCAGTTCCTCAGAGGGAACGACATTTATTATTCTCCTACCGACTAATTACTAATTTAGTTCTCTTCGCGTAAAACCGGCAGTGAACGCCGCCGCAAAATATGCCAGGCATTGATCGCCCCGACAAACAACAATGCTACAGGCAATGCAAAAAAACCAATTAAAATTGACATCGTATCGAGCTGAAAATTTGATTCAAAAACTTTTCGGGCAATATAGAAACTTGCTAATACAGCCAGACCATTGCTGACAAGAGCCGCGAGTATGCCAATGGCTAAATATTCTATGAGTAATACTTTTACAAGTAAATTTTGGCTGGCACCGATTACTTTAAGAATGGTCATTTCCCTGCTGCGTTGCAATTGGCTCACAGCCACTGATGAGATGAGTATGATAAAGCCGGTTATAATTGACAAGAAGGCGAGAAAATTCACCGCAAATGACATTTTACTAAAGATACTTTCAAAGGCTTCTAGAATTACACGTAAATCGAGAAGCGAGACATTTGGTAATTTAGATACAACCGCTTTCTGCAAAGCAGCCGATTCCCTGACGCCTTTCACACGTGTGCCTATAACTTGTATCTGCGGGGCATCTTGCAATATTTTGTCTGGAAATACAATAAAAAAATTGGGTTCCATTTTGTACCAATCCACCGTGCGGATACTGGCAATTTTACAATTGATAATTAGTCCCTGTAAATCAAAACTGATGCTATCTTCCAATTCGACTTTTAGTTTTTGGGCAATTCCCTCTTCAATTGAAATGGGTATAACCCCATCTTCTGAAGACCATTCAGAAATAAATTTGCCTTTAATTAATTTTTCCGAATCCTGTAAATAAGAGCGATAAGTCGAGCGGTATTCCCTGTTTAGTGTCCAGCGCTCGCGCTTGTTTGCAAATTTCCCCCGGCGTAACTCGTCGATGCTTTTACCATTTATTTTGGAAATGCGCATCGTAACGATAGGCACTTTGGATTGTACCTCTAATCCCTGTTTTTTCAGAATGGATTCCACCTCTGATATTTGGTCCACCTGGATATCAAATAATATCATATTCGAATGCTCAGCTGATTGTGAGCGATTCATTTGGCCCAAGAGGATTTGTTTGCTGTAGAATAACGATAAGATAAAAAAGCTGCCCACACCAAGGCTTAATATAAGTGCTGTTGTCTGGTTATAAGGCCGGTAGAGATTGCTTAATCCAAGCCGCAAGGAAAATGGCAAGCTGTCATGAATTAATCTCCGCAATGCCCACATAAATAATTTGGCTACCAGAAAAAGTATGATAAAGACTGCAATGGATGACAGACCGATCTTTAAAGCAATGTCCCTATCCTGCATCTGAGTAAAAATAAAGCCCATAATAAAGGCAGAGATGGCAAGGTAAATTAAGCCCCTCAGCCAGAGTCGTATGGGCTGCTTTTCAACCGAAGAGCGCATGACTGCCATAGGGGTAATATTCATCGTACTAAAGAGCGGTATTAAGGTAAAGAGCATGCTAATTATAATTGAAACAGCAATACCGGCAATTACATACTTCCAGGAAACGATTATTGCCACAGAAAATGGCATCAGGTCTTTAAGTACGACTGGTAAGAGATGCTGAAAAGCCACGCCAAGTGCGGCACCCACCACACTGCCAATCACTGAAAAGACCAGCATCTGTATCAAATATATGAAAAAGACATTGCCCTGAGTAGCACCGATACAGCGCAACAGGGCAATCTCGCGTATACGTCGATCCATATACACTGTAATCACAGATGCAATTCCAACGGCACCCAGTAACAGTGCGGCAAAAGCCATCAGGTTTAAAAATTGGAATGTCCTTTCGAGGCGCTTACCAAGCTCTTTCTTTTTTGAATTCAGCGTCTGTATGCTAATGCCTTCGCTGTGTTCGAATTTGGATAGTGACTGACGAATCGTTTCAGGATCCACTCCGGCGGGCAATTTATGGAAACTCCGGTAAAATGCCCGGCTGCCAAAGCCAAGTAACTTTGTTGCCTTCAGGCTCTTGTGTGAGATCAATGCACGAGGAGCCAATTGCGAAAACACTCCGCTCTCACCCGGGATATTTTTAATGATACCAAGAATGCTAAACTCCTGGTAGCCTATTTTAACTCGATCACCGATTTCTAAATCAAAAAGATAAAACAGTGCCTCATCAAGCAATACTGTATCGCCGGTCTCCAGTCCTTCACGCAAATTTTCGGGTTCGGTTTTAATTTCACCGTAAAATGGAAAATTGTCATCCAATGCCCTGAGTTGAATCATTCGGGTATTTTCACTTTTCAAAACATTCATCATGGTAAACAAACGAATCTCAGTCGCACGCTCACCCGGGATTTCGGACAGGATTTTTTCAAGTTCGGGTGAGAAGACCAGGCGTGACTGTAGTTGGAAATCCGCCCCCATTACAGACAGTGCTTGATCATCTATCGCCAGTCGGGTATTTTCAGAAAACGACCACAATGCCACCAGTGCTGCGGTACCGGTCATGATCGACATAACGACAATCAATAGCCAGCGTTTCTGAGCCAACGCATCCCGTAAGGCAAATTTAATAATCCAGGTCATACTATTTTAAACGCTTTCATATTCAGGTAAAGTATTTAGTTGCAGGTTTTTTGATAAAGAATCAGAGTTTAGTAATCGTCGTAGGCATTGATGTTGATTTCACTACCACTGTGCCAGTTTATTTCGATATCCTGATTTAAGTCTTCGCCACCTTTTTTCCCATCCTCGCCATAGGAGATCAATTCAAAGGAATCTTTCTGAATATCTATCTTTACTGCACGGCCATATTTATCGTTGAGGTATTTCAATTGCATCTCCATTTGCAAATGATCTGGAATCGTACTTAAATCCTGGTAGTCGGCGTGGTAATTGGTAAGCTGGGTTGCGATGTTATGTAACTGCCCACGGGTTAAGGCATATTTCACTGTCTTATTACGCTCTTTCAATTTCCATATCAAGGCGGTAAACATGCCAATGACAATCAGTACAGAGAGTATTTCCACCGGACGTTTCTTGGATTTGAAAAATCCAAGAAAACACAAAAACATTGTGACAATTATGCCAACAATCACTAAGCTCCTAATCAACATCTATTTTTCCACCTTTCAGCTTAATTATCCGCGATGTCTTTGCAGCCATTTCCATATCATGGGTCACAATCAACAGTGTGGTTTGCTGTTCTTCGTTCAATTCAAATATGAGGTCTTCCATATCTGCACTGTTTTCCGCATCGAGGTTTCCTGTCGGTTCATCAGCAAACAGTATTTGAGGATTATTGATAAATGCACGAGCCAAAGCCACACGCTGCTGTTCGCCTCCAGATAACTGATTTGGATAATGATGCATGCGGTCGTCTAAACCGACTTTGTCCAATAGCGCCTGCGCGGCCGATCTGGCATCTTTATTTCCAGCAATTTCGGCTGGCGTTGTGACATTTTCCAAAGCGCTCAAAGAAGGGATCAACTGGAATGATTGGAAGATAAAGCCCACATGTTTTAAGCGCAATTCTGAACGCGCGGTCTCACTTATCGAACTAATAAGCTCGCCACACAAATTAACAGTTCCAGAACTTGGGTCCTCCAGACCTGCACAAATTCCAAGCAGGGTCGATTTACCACTGCCTGATGGACCTGTGATCGAGACAGATTCGCCAGCACTAATTTCCAGATTTATATCGTCCAGAACTTTTATTAAGCCCTTTTCGGTCTTAAATTCTTTAGATAACGAATTGATTGATAATAATACAGACATTTAGCTACACACAATTATGACAAAGTTCTCAGTAATTCTATATCTATTTAGCCTATTAACAATTCAGGCAGAAACAAAAAAGATTCTCTTTCTTGGGGATAGTCTGACTGCAGGCTTTGGTATTTCAAAAGATAAAGCATTCCCTGCCCTGATTCAAAAAAAAATCGATGCGAAAAAACTGGATTACAGTATCATCAATGCCGGTTTAAGTGGCGAGACAACTGCTGGCGGTGCCAGGCGCATTAAGTGGCTTTTGAAGCAAAAGGTGGATATCCTCTTTGTCTGCCTGGGGGGCAATGATGGATTAAGAGGCATTCAAAGCAAAAGCTCAAAAGGCAATCTTCTGAAAATTATCAGCATTGCACAAAAAAAAGGCATCACAGTCGTCCTTGGTGGAATGCTTGCAGCACCCAATATG
>JABSQK010000601.1 GCA_013215875.1 Lentisphaeria bacterium | reverse complement strand
GGTGGCGATGGCGGAGACGGAGGTGATGGCGGAAATGGTAAGCCTGGAGGCAATGGGGAAGACGCTGGTCATGGTGGCAATGCCGGAAGCTTGAAGCTCACGACAAATGATCCGCGTCTCTTATCACTATTTAATTTAACGACTGCTGCGGGGGAAGGTGGACGAGGTGGTGATGCAGGCAAAGGTGGTAGAGGCGGGTCAGGCGGAAGCGGCGGAAGTGGTGGATCGGGTGGGTCTGGCGGCAGTGGAAAAACCTTTAGTGGTTCGTCCGGCAGCAGTGGCTCATCCGGCAGCGATGGAATAAACGGGAGCACAGCCAAAAGTGGTTTTGCCGGATTAAGCGGCTGCGATGGCGAAGCGGGTGAGATGCTTATTGAGGCGAGCTATTCTGATGGGCACATTGAAACTGCATCGAGTAATTATAATCTGCAAATCGCCATAAAAACGGTCGAAACAGATATGCCTAAAAATGGGGTATTCTCTCCGGGTGAATCACTCAAGCTAGTCATATCAGTCTTTAACTTCGGCGGCCTAAGTTTTCCTGAAGATGCTGTTTTAACTGTTAGCTCAAGTGAGTTATTGCCGACGGATTTACAGTTCAATATGCCGCTTATTAAATCCGAAGATGTCTATAGAGAAACGATTGACTGTACCATAAGCAGACACTTTGCTCATGAGGATGCGATTTGCTTTAAAGCGACTGTTTCAATCCCGGACATTCACCAAAAATATCGAAGCCGTAAACATGTTCTTAAAATTGAGAACCCGGTGTACCTTGAAGGTTTAAGTTTTACCCCGCATATCTCAAATGAGCAAGAGGGTTTAGTGCGCTTCAGGATTCAAAATAATAGTAAATTACCATACGGCCCTAAGCACAAACGACCATTCCATGTAGAAATAGAGCTCGATAAAACACATGCGCACTTTGCTGTAAATGAACACATAAAGCAAAAACACACTGTGCATTTAGACTCGCTTGCTGCCAGTTCATTCCAGACAATAAAAATCCCTCTACGGATTGATGAAGACCATGATTTCGAAAAAGACAATCAGGTGAAATTTACTCTGTCTTTTTCGCTTGGAGATAAACAAATTTTTCAGCAGCAGGATTCGTTTCTTAGTGTTCGAAATACCCGCAAGAAGGCGATGCAGACTAGTTTTCTGGGTGGTCTTTTTGGTTTACACCTATTTTATCTGGGTTACATAAAATCGGCCCTGGCGACAGTTATTGCTTCTGTCGCTTGTCTCTCATTTGTCATCGTTCGAGCAACTAGTGGCGAACCCTACGATATAGACACAAATGGCTTGTTTATTCTTTCCTGTTTTTGCATTTTTGGCCTCTTTCTTAAATCCATTTTAAATGGCTTTGCGATTAAAAATAAAAAATGGCGCGATGCCTATGGCGCGATACTGGCTAGTGATGACATGGAGACTGTTGAAGAAGGCGGGCTCATTTTAAATGATAAATCAATCAGAGACAAGTATCGGGCATTGCAAATTATTGATGACAGCTCTGCAAATGCCCAAAACTTTAAAGATGAGTTGAAAGCATTCACGATAAAATTAATCCCGCCCGAACGACATAAATTTTATATTTCAGTAGAACGAGCTTTAGCGTCATTGACTGCCATTTATTCACGCAGCGATGACGAGGTAGATATTTATGAGGTTTTGGTTTTCCATAGCACGCTTATTCCCTTTCAAAGCAATCCGAAAGAATATTCCGCATTATTAAAGAATGCGGTAAAACATCATTCTTATAATTTTTCCGCGCTTCAGGATAGATTAAAAAAACGTAGCACAATACGCGATCTCACATCCGTACTTTCTTACATAAAAAAACAGGCCCCATTGGAAATGCACCAGACTGCAAAAACATTTTTTGTGGGATTTGTCGAACAGCTTTTATCGGCAGATGAAGATTGGACTGATTCTGAAAAAGAATCTTTCACTGAATTTAATGCGTTTCTGGCATACACATCAGACAGCCCCGGGGATAATGATTCAAATAAGAAAGATAAATCCACTCCTGCGGCCGAAGAGAACGAGTCCACATCAACAGATGATGACAAGGCAGACATAAAAGAAGCGAACGAAGATGAAACCAATATGGAACCGGAGCCAATTGAAGAGAAAGCATCCACAGTATTAGATGATGACAAGGCAGCAGACATAAAAGAAGAGAACAAAATGCCTGCAGAATCTAAATTTGATGAAATGCAGATACGCCAGATTCTTCTTGAAATTGTAAAGGAAGATCCCTATATGATGCACTATTTTGTCGTAAAAGAATGTGCCAAGCGGCTTGGCGTCAAACGACCCGGCCTGGAATTAAAAGAAATCCTTGAGCGACTCTGGAGAGAGATTGAGAATGAAAAAGAGTCATGATAGTTTAGTAAAGTCTTCACCTTCTTTTTTCGCCCGCAATTCCAATTCCTTCAAAGTCAACTTTCAGGCTGGAAAAATCGGCATTTTTGCTTTATATTAGAGATTCAACAAAAGAAGAAATATGTCTTTATTCATTTCCTTATTAATGAAAGAGTTTTTGTACCGCCCTCGTCAGAAGTGGTTCCATATGAAGCGGGTGATTTTTGTAGTGATCTGTGCGATTATTGTGGTGGTTCTCTATGGAATGGAGATTTCCGCTCAGAGTGGCCAGGCGGGTCTTTCACTATTTGAAAACCTCAGTATGATCTCGATTCTGGCTTCGTGCCTAATTTCGCCATATGTCTCTGGACAAATGATTGTAAAAGAAAAAGACCAACGCACTCTGGGCTTACTGTTGATGTCTGATATCTCTTTATTTAATTTATGTTTTTCCAAGTGGGCCAGTTCATTTCTGAGCACCTGTATTACCATGCTCAGCGTTGTGCCTTTGTTCATTCTCTGCATCAGTTTAGGCGGGATAAGTTTTCAACAGATTTTTACCGCCTTTATTGTCCTTATGGGAAACATCATGCTGGGCTCATCATTAGGAATGTTAATTGCTTGCCTGGTTAAGTCAGAAGCAGACTTGCAGCGTGTAATTGTCATTTATGTCATACTGTTTTTTGCAGGCTTATTCGGCATCGCTATGATTATGAATTTCATTCCAATGACAAAAGATGCCGCATTATCAATTAGCTCAATTTACAGTATGAATGAACTCAAACATGGGAATCCGGAATTCTACCAATGGATTACAGGGAATCTTTTATTAAACGTGGTGCTCTCAATTGCGCTTATCCCCCTAACTGTATTTCTCTTACCCTATTTGTATTTTAAGCCGGCGACAAAATCATTTTTGGAGCGCCTTAGCTGGTTCCTTGGAAAGAGAGGAAAGGTCCGCAGCCGGGCATCGAAAAAAGGAAATCCTGTCATCTGGAAAGATCTCAATATTCACTATGGCGGCGAATCAAACAACTGGTTAATGGCCCTTCTTTCATGTTTTGGCCTGGCAAGCCTGGTCTGCTTGATATGTCTGTTTTGCGTCGCCTATACAAAAATACAAATTAGTCCGGCGCAATTTGTATTTTACTCTATGGGTGCGGTGACTTTGTATACCGGTATTCAGTATGTATATGGCAATGTAACACGCTCTTCAAATACCCTTAGCAGGGAAAGGGATAACCGCACACTGGACATAATGATGACCACACAAATCAGCGGCTATGATATTATCATGGGCAAGAGCATGGCGATAAATCTCACCCTCTTACCATGGATCGTCTGTTTTATTATTAGCAGTATTTCTTCACTGGTTGCCTCTCTGGTGGTATATTCAAACATTCAACTCTGCATCATCCTGCTGGCTGTAATCTTAAATATGTTTTGCATGGTTTTTGCCTATCAGTTTTTGGCCTTGTATTATTCCATGAAAATCAAGGACAATGTTTTATCCTCCCTGCTGGTGGGTTTTATCGCATGGTATTTTGTCGGCAACCTCTGCTTTTTCTTTCTAGCGACTCTGCTCTCTCTCTTTACATTCATGCTGTCATTTTTGGTAGTACCACTTGCAGGGCCGATGATTCTTGGCAACCACTTTCGACTAAAAGTCATTGAAGAATTTTATGAACTATGTGAAAATTTAGCTTACTCAGATTCTGAAAATGCTGATCATTGAGTCATTAACAAAATCCTTTGACAGCTTAGTTGCACTCGACAATGTGTCCCTCTCTGTAAATAGAGGTGAGACACTGGGATTACTTGGCCCAAACGGATCAGGAAAAACCA
The DNA here is from genome assembly GCA_013215875.1 of Lentisphaeria bacterium. Lineage (GTDB taxonomy): Bacteria > Verrucomicrobiota > Lentisphaeria > JABSQK01 > JABSQK01 > JABSQK01. Next base: position 13,961 of record JABSQK010000601.1, on the reverse strand, counting down.
CCTTGCTCAGCATTATCGCCACCCTGTCCATCCCTGAATCCGGGACGATTACATTAAATGATAAAGACCTCATTAAGTACCCTCAGGTGGCACGTGAAATCATTGGATTCATGCCCGCTGAATTTGGTGTACCCATTGGCATGAGCATTGGGGAATATATGAACTTTTTTGGCATGATCAGTGGATTGTCCGGAAAAAGTAAAGAACGAATGATAGACCAGGTGCTTGAATTGACAGATCTTAAGGGCCGTGAGGACGTCGGCGTGAAGGGATTGTCTACAGGGAATAAACAACGCCTCTTAGTCGCTAAAACGCTTCTAAATGACCCTGACTTACTGATACTTGATGAACCATCAAGTGGCCTGGACCCTCGAGCGCGTACTGAAATACGGCTTATCTTGAAGGAATTAGCCGAAATGGGGAAAACCATTATAATCAGCTCTCACATTCTTGAGGATATTCAAGATATATGTTCCCATGTCTGCATTCTCGAAGAGGGCCGGCAAGTCGTAAATGGTGCCATGGAAGATGTACTTGACATGGCTGATGCGGAAACCGATTTATTTTATGTGAGTTTCGAAAATGTCGATCTCGAATCAATCGAATCTCTACTTAACAATTGTGGCTTTCTAGATGAATTCCAATGCCAAGCCCAGGAATGTGAACTGGTCTTACAAAAAGGCAGAGGAAATGACTTTTTACAATACTGCATCGATAATCAATTCATTATTCTCTCGTTTGGAGAGAAAAAGCAGGATTTGCAAGATTTGTTTATCAGCAGTACGAAGGGAAAAGTTACATGAAGCCCTATTTCAAAGCGCTTTTTCAGGATAACCCATTGGACTTGCAGGATGATCAGACATTGTTTTCTCCATGGCGCCTGCTTATTTGGTTTTCTATTATAAATATTAGCATCGCTGTATTTCAATTTTTTGGAATGATGATTCTTAAAGAGGGCCAAATTCCCATTCCATTTGGGGAATTTTTCTGTTTACTCATTTTTATGGTACTGGGATTTTCATTATGTATTTTTGTTCCCATTCGATGTTTTGGCAGCATTGAAACTGCCAGGACAAACCAGTATTTCAACCAAGTGGTCCTGAGTGGAATTGATCCTACTAAATACATCCTGGGAAAGGTCATCAGTGTAAATAAACTATTTTTCCTTATCATCCTGATCATCATTCCATGGCTCTTAATCGGCATAGGATTTCACCTGGAAAATGTTTTCTATATCGCAAAGTCCATCGTTTCACTCTTTTTATTCATGAACTTCATGGCGCTCTTTTATTTGATATTAGCGCAGAATATGAGTGAATGGATTGCCACAACCTGCTGCATACTGATATTTTTATCCCTGTTCTTTTTCTCGCTTTTTCCCTTTAGCCCAGGTACGAGCATATTAAGCCCGGCACGGGTGATTATGGATCCATTGTGGAAAATCTATGCAGAAGAAACATCCCAGATTATCAATGGAATCAATATTGGTATTTTCACTCTTGGAAATACGGGCATTTTCCTTATTTCCATGCTCATACTTATCCCCACACTTTTATCACTCCTGTTTATTGGCCCACTTGACTGTATCAAACGACAGACCTCCAATTTTGGTGCGGCCGTGCTGGATGGCGATGTGAAAAAGAGGCGTGTTGCAAAGCGCCGCGATTTGAATAGACGAATTGAGCTCTCTTTCTTTTATAAAAATATTTCACCCGCCTTTATTCAAAAAGAATTTTTTATGCGCTGGATACCGCTGTATATAATATCGTTTCTATTTGCTGTCGCATTGCAGTCTGTTTTATATATGCCATCTATAAATCGATTAGAGGAGATTAATTCGGGCATATTTTGGATCTTTCTTGTCTACATGCATTTTAGCGCTTTCATTTTTAGCAATGACCGTGGAACATTTAATAACAATGTGAAGCCTTTAAATATAAATGCCGATATTATCGATACAATTTCTTACATCGTAAGCATTCTCATATTTATTATCGTGAGTAGCATAGCACCTTTTATCCATCTTTATTTTTTCTCAATTCGCAAAAGTTTCGATGTTATCATGGCACAAGAAATATTTGGAGCCAGTATCATGTTTTTAATGGCGATCGCTTTTTATATGGCTTTCAAAAATATTTCTAACCGAAGCTGGAACAAAAGTTCGTCATTTCTTCTGGCATCTGTGGCATTTTATTTGATCTTTTTTACCCCACTGGTTATTGGAACTGTTGCAAGTAAAGCCCTCTTTTCTGATTTAAAATTTTTAGAACCTTTCTTTATTTTAATTGCTTACATTTCGCCATTCACCCCGTTGCTGATATATTTCTTTGATGAATCCATGGGGACCCTTGATGACAGACCCTGGTTTGCCATTGGCGTATCCATAACATTTGTTCTATGGGTTGCCCTGGCTGTCGGTTTTAGTTCCTTAGCCACTCTAAATTACCGGAAAACGAGGAATGAAATATGATGCGTTACATATTAGCACTTGTTTTTTCTTTGTCATTATTGGCCAGCCAAAAGAGAGAAAAAGAAATTGTAAAACCCATTAGCGGTTTATCTCTTAATATCGCCGTTGCTTATGCTCAGCCCGCCGGTAGCAGTGTATACCCTGCTAGTGGTATCATCCCCATTGTCATATCTGCAAAAAATAAAAGCAGCAAAAATTATGATTTGACTCTGTACTTTATAAGTGATGGTAAAAGTATTAAAAAAAAGAAATTTACTATACCGCAAAATTCGCAGCATGATTTAAGGTTTATTCACACCGGCGAGCTCTTTGACCGGGTGAAGGTGTATCATGCTAAAACCCTGGTCTATGAGCGTAAAGCTCAGTTGGAGATATTAGAAGATGGCACTGTCCCTTTTATCAGTAATGACCAGGATTTTACACTTAAGAGAAATGTAAAAATAAAAAGTGTGACTCAATCAGGAAGCTCTGCTGTACAAGAAAATTTTCTTCATTTGTACATGCCCGAGAGGCATCTTCCAGAGCATCCTGCTGCATATTCGGGTATACGTGCGGTTCTCTTACAATCGCCTGTTCAAGCATTGTCATTAAGTCCGAAACAAATTACTGCACTTGCAGACTACATTTTTTGTGGCGGATTAGTGATTGTCGGAGATAAATGTAAAAACCTTATAGATAAACTTATTGCCAACGCGCCTTTAAAATCCACAGGGGCCTGGGTGGACAAAAATGGGCTACGTCGACTGCAGCTGGGCAGGGGTTTCATATGTGAACTAACGGGAAAATGGAGTCTGGCCAATAAGAATAAAATTGCTGCAGAAATAGATTCGCATTATACCAAACGCTTCATCCCTTACTTCAGTAGTGTTTTCGGCAGGCATAAATGGCCAAAAGAAAGTATGCAGAGTATATTTGTATTGCTAGCCTTGTTTGGACTTTATGCTCTTTTTTCCGGGCCATTTATTCTATTTTTCATCAAAGCTAAACGCCCAATAGTAAAGCGTTATATCTTCATCGTTATATCTGTATTTTCTGTTCTCGCCATCTTGGGCGGGGCTCTTATACGTACCAGGAGAGGCGTTGTGCATTGGGCAACGATCACATACTTGAGTAACGATGGGGGTATACAATATGGACACATGACAGTCTCCTCTGCTGGCTCGGAAAAAATGACCTTAAAATTTAAAAACCCGAATACGAAGTTTTGGCTGATAAAGAAAAGGTCAAATAGAAATTATTATGGCGGCTATGAATATTCCCAGATGGCTTTTGACTTGGACTCCGAAAGTATTCCCAGTTTGAGCCTCTCTCCATTTGGCCACAGAGAGCTTTATTTGAAGTCCTATGACAACACGATGAAGGCCCTGCAATTTACCCGGGTGGGTAATCAAATACACATTCAAAATAAGAGCTCGTATGTCTTAAGTAATCTTACCATTCATAGCATGAATTATGATTTCAAGAATAAGACTCGTATGTTGGGCACGAAGGTAATTAGTCGTTTGTTTCAAAAAGGCGCAAGCACTAAAATAACGATGCCTGTTCGCTCGACCACGACAGGTTATTATGCCCCGTCTCTTATAAGCCAAAATGGGTATTATTATTCTGAGGATTTCGGTATGGCAAATGCCAATCTACCCAATCACCTGGTCCTGAGTAAATTCCGTATATTCATCAGTGCAGAACTTGTAGAAAATTCGCATATTGAAATTCAAGAAAATAATTACAATGTTCGTAAAGGAAAACATCTCATCATCCAGGAAATACCTATGGCCCTTTGTCCAGATAACATAAAGCCGCAACAATTACAAGTAAACCCAACTAAATTCTAAATACTTCCATTAATCAGTCGATAACTAAGAGATGGAGAGAGATAAAGCCGATGGATGACACGTACTGGCAGGGTCTTTCCCTGCCGGTCTTTTTTGTGCCCTGTTCAGCCCCCTACATCACCCAAATACCCGCTACATCGAAATAAGCAGTACAAAAGGAATCTGAATCACCACTCCTTTCTTAGCTGAACAGCCCCCATATTCTATGCTCATTTTATTACTAAATTAGTATTGTGCCACCAAGAAAGTTCCATATAGTGTTATGCTGGATATAGTATGGCTAACCCATGGGACGTTCGATATGCATCTAAAACTAAGCTTATTTTTACTGTGTCAATTACTCTTTTCCAACACAGTAAATGAATTTGGCAGTTCACTTGAATGGGCCAAAGGCACCCCCAAAATCAAATTATCAGAAATGCGTGGCAAGGCAGTATTTATTTTGTTTTTTCAATCCTGGTGTCCCAAGTGCAATGTGTGGTCAGGCGAAAAACTAAAGGAATTTGAGTTTGCATTTGGCAATGATAAAAATGTCATACTTATCGCTATAAAAACTGACGGAGGCGGAATTTCCGGCGCCTTGAAATATTTGAAGACACGAAAAGTTACCCTGTCCAAGTGGTATGTGGGCAGTGATAAAGGAGGCAGCTATCATGCCAACTATTACAAGGAGCGGGCACTATGGAATTACATGCTGATCGGCGCAGATGGCAAAATTCGCCGAAAGGGATTTTTTGGGACAAATTGGAACAGTGGTAAATTAAACCTGGGAACTGTGACTCCAGTATTCAAGGGTGAATATGCTAAGGAATTTGATACGGTCGTTTTACCCGCTGAACGCTGCAATTTCAAAAAAGCGTTGGCCGCTTTGCCCAGAGTAAAAACAAAAGATAAAGATGCCCTGAAGAAGGTAAGTGATGAGCTCATCTCATTTCTCGACAAAATGGTCGATACATCCGTAAAAAAATTAAATGATCCAGACAATGACTGGGGCTCTCGCTACGATGAATTTATATACCTTACAATGATTGGTAAAAACTACAGCAAGTATAGCAAATACACCTTTGTAAAAGCTGCTAAAGTAAATTCCAGTAAATTGAAATTAAACAAATTTATTCGCAAAGAGCAGGCTGCAGACAAGGCCTATCAAAGTTTAATGAAACGCATTTCAAAATATTCTGGTGAAAAACGCACAAAAAAACTCAGCTCTGGTCTGAAAAATATTGTCACAAAATACCCGGACACAAAATACGCAAAAATTGCAACGACTGAATTATAAAAGGATAGAAATACATGGAAACGATTATCTGTAATGATCCCCAGGATCTAGGCAAACAATCTGGCGACTACGCAATTAAACAACTACAAGGTCTCACGACTGAACAAGACGAAGTAAACATTATCCTTGCCACCGGTGCGAGCCAGTTTGAAACATTGAAAGTACTAGCAACGGGAAATGACATCGATTGGTCAAAAGTAAATATGTTTCATCTCGATGAATATATCGGTATAGACAACACACATCCTGCCAGCTTTTGTAAATACCTGCAAGAACGCTTTGTAAGCCTGGTACCCACATTAAAAGCCGTGCACCTTATCGACCCAAATGACTTTGATTCGCCACAAGCGTGTTGCGATCATTTCGGTGCTATTATCAGCCAGGTCGACATTGATATTGCGCTCGTTGGTATTGGTGAAAATGGCCACATGGCATTTAATGATCCTCCCGCAGATTTTGAAACTAAAGATGCCTACATTGTCGTAGATTTAGATGAACCCTGCCGTAAACAGCAGATGGGCGAAGGCTGGTTTGCCACACTCGACGATGTGCCAAAGCAGGCCATTTCCATGTCGATCAATGAAGTGATGCGTGCAAAAGAGATTGTCTGCTCGGTTCCAGATGCCCGCAAAGCACAGGCAGTGAAGGACACAGTAGAGAATGATATAAATCCAAACTACCCATCAACAATTATCAAAAACCACAGCGCGTGCAAACTGTATTTAGACAAAGAGTCTGCATCTCTTTTAAGTCAATGAAAAATATAGACCTACAAGTAAACGGTTATCTTGGCATCAGCTTTTCTTCAGAGACTTTAACTGAAGATATCGCCCGTGAGGCTTTATCGGGATTGGTAGAAAATGGGGCAGAATTATTCCTGCCTACCATTATCACCAGTAGCGAAGAGACATTCCAGAAAAATCTTCAGATACTTTCGGGACTTATTGAAACAGACTTTGCTGATAATTGCCCGGGTATACACCTTGAAGGACCCTTTCTTTGCCCTCAGGAAGGTGCTGTAGGTGCACATAATCCAGAGTGGGTTCAGAAACCAGATTGTGATGCCTTTAAACGGTATCAAGATTATGCCAATGGAAAAATAAAGATCCTCACAGTCGCTGCAGGTGAAGAAAATGTTGAATCACTCATTGCCTATGCTGTAAGCACAGGTGTACGCATAAGTCTGGGGCATCAGTTGGCTAACGGGGAAGACCTCAAACGTGCTGCCGGCTCTGGGGCAACTGCCCTCACCCATTTTTGCAATGGCTTGCCAAATATGATTCACAGACACAACAATACGATTTGGGCAGCATTGGCAAATGATGACCTGACAGCCATGATCATTGCCGATGGCCATCACATACCTGTCGATCTCATAAAAGTGATTTTTGCGGCCAAGGGCATAGATAAAACAATTGTTGTGAGCGATGCATCTTCCTATGCTGGTATGCCTCCTGGCGACTATCACGGTATGGGAAATCGCATTGTTATCGAGGAAAATGGTCTCTTGCACAATCCGGATAAGGGTTGTCTGGTGGGATCCTCATTTATCATGCCGGATTGCATCGACTATCTCGAATCGATCGATCTTTTTTCTCAAAAAGATATCAAACAAATGGTTTACGACAATCCCAACGATTATATCGGGCTCTAAATAGCTACATTTATTTTAACTCGGGGACAAGGGACAAGGTTCCCGCTATATTTTCAACTTCACCCATCACTCAAATTTCATCATTCACAATTGGAGCCCTTTCCTAGTAAGCATGTACCTTTTGAATTCTGGAAAAGAAAAAGCCGGCTTCGAAAAGCCGGCCTAAACATGGGGGGATGGTAGGTACCAAGAATAGAGCAAAGCCCATGCCAAGGCGTTTTCGGCAAGTTTTGACCCCCTAATATTGACAGATTGATGAATACTGATAAAACGGCGTAAGCATAGTTTGCAAAATCGACAAAGATTGACCATTTCAAAACAGTAGATGCTTGATCGTTCATTGTTCACCTTCTCCGTCCCAACTAATAACTTAATTTCGACTAATCACTAACTGCTTTGCCAGAGTTGATTAATTCGTTGAATTGGTTAAATTCGTTGACACATATAAATGGAGAAATTTATGGAACCGCGCCAGCCCAGTGAAATGGATCGTTACTTATTTGACTTGAAGGGATTTATACACCTTGAAAATGCCTTGAGCTCTGATGAAGTGGATGCCTGCAATAGAGATATGGATAGTGTTCAGGACCTGAATCCAGGCGAATGGCATGGCTACGTACAGTGCCACCAGTTCTCGGATAACAATGGCAAAAACCTCCAGCAAATTTATGAGCTGCCGGCGTATCAGCCGATGATCAATCACCCATCGTGGATTGACTACATCAAAATGTTTATTGGCGGCGAAGGTACCTTCGATTATAAACATGGCCCCTTGTTTATCGATGAGGCATTTGGCAGTATCCGTGAGCATGGCGAAGCGATTTTCATTCATTCCGGTGGCCATACAAATACCAAACGAAATATGTATCACTTTAGCGAAAGCAAGTTTATGTGCAATCAGGTAAATGTGCTGGTCGCCTTAACAGATATTGGTCCGGGTGATGGCGGCACAGTGCTCATACCCTCGAGCCATAAGTCAAATATCGAACATCCCTGCTTTCGCGATACGGAACGCGATATAAGCTCAGCGGATGGTGTGGAAGCTGCCATCGAAGTGCACATGAATAAGGGCGATGCAATTATTTTCAGCGACTGGATTTGCCACGGCGCTGCAGCGCGGACAAAAGAAGGACAGCGGCGTATTTTTGTTTATCGCTATGGCCCGAGCTGGGGCATGTTCCGCCACCCCTATCGCCCATCCAAAGATTTGATGGATGCCCTGGGCGAAGAGGCCAAGGGAATTGTCTGGCCGCATGACCCTATCCCCCGCCAACCAAACCGCCTGGAAAATATTCCTAATCCAGACCAAGTAAGGGCCAGGCAGAATTCAGACGAACAGGCAGATTACACTTAAACCTATCTGAAGTTTTGCGTCCAGTGGGTAACGTGAAATCCGTAACCAATCGTTCCATATCGTGATCTAAACATGTTTACACAATGCCCGGGGCTTTTATACCAGGACTCATTGGCATCCATTCCACTGCGCCTTGCTGCTGAATGAAAATGAATATTTTCTCCACTGGATTTTGTCCCGTGCAATTTAGCCCGCATCTGATGTGTGGTCTTTCCCGCAATCGGTGAGGCATGGGCAAAGAACTTCTTTTCTTTCATGTCCCGGGAATGCATGCGGGCGGACGCGCACAGTTTCGTATCTACTTTTAAGGGTTTACAGCCCATGATCACCCGCATCAGGTTCAGGTCGCGTATGCCGACCATCTCATTGGGTCTCAGCGCATGGAATTTTTTGAAATTGCCTTTAAACGCACTTTTGGATTTCTTATAAAATGTGCCTTCAGAGCTACTACCAAGAAATTCCATCGTCCTCAAAAGAAAGCTCATGTCGCCTTCCCCTGCAGCACTTGCAGCCTGATTATAATACGTTTTATATTTATCAAATACTTTGCGCAGTCGGGTAATTTTATCGGCAGGGACCTCTGCTTTAATAGCCAGAAGAATTTTTAAATCAAGCATTTCAGGCCACATTTTTTTACAGGCATCTTTGGATGGTTTCCCCTTTGTAAGCAGGCTGCGGGCTTCCGCGAGTTTGATTTTCAACTCTTTGCTATCGTATTTATAGGGCGCCTTGGTAGCAAGCTTGGCAGCAGCCTTGGACCATTCACGTGAATAGGTTTCGAGTTTTCTCCATAAATGCTTGCGGAATAACTGCAAAAATTTTAGCTGCCCATGATAACCAAGCGCTTTTATTTTTTCATACGATTTGGCTTTTACAGCCGGGTCTTGTGAACTGATAAATCGTCCAAAGGATGAGGCAACAATCTGTTTACCTTTTTTATCCAGGCCGACTACAACTGCAGGGCCTTTTTTGCTTTTAGCCGCCCATGCAGGAGATAAGGCAAAAAGAAAAATTAAGGAAAAAGAAAAATACTTCATTACGACCCATCCGGTTTTTGTTTGTTAATCAATCAACTCTATCTGGTACTGACACTAAGGCAAGCGCAGCGTTCAACTTAGCGGATTGGTAGACCTCTTTAGTCCTTCGCGTCGTTCAACTTCCAATTGTAGGTGAGATAATCGATACTAAGATCATCCTTGTGTTTTTTAACGAAGGCTTGTTCTTTCTCTGGAAGAAAAGGCAGGATAAAATCAATTTTCGACCCATTGCGCTCAAAGTCCTCACTAAACCACTTGAGAATTTTTGAGATAGAAATCGTATATTTTGCTTTTCCTGTAAAGGTTTTTCCCGTTGTGCTCGTAAAGCCTTTTTCGCTATTAGCAAAAAAAGCCTTCGCCCCTTGGGTTAATTGGGCATCGACAGTATCTGCTTCATATGCCCGATTCGCAATACTGGGGCATGATATCGAGGCGCAAACAATGGCAAAATGAATGCGCGGGTCATCATACTTTACCCGCAGTATCTTATGCTCGATATGATTTAGAGAATAGTTCTTGCCGCCCGCATTCCACTGGTCCAAATCCCAGCGCTTTGGAATATCTTTAATACCATCAATTTCAGGGTATTTGCTCAGAATCAATTTAATTGTAAATGCATTGTAGGCATTTATCCAGAATGCCAGCCCCTGGTTCGCTGTGAGTTTGCTCGTATCCGTATTTTCCAATTCCTTGAGATAGGCATCGAGCAGAGCCTCGTCTTTTTGAATTCCCTTATAAGAAAGCATGCCTTTTTTCACATGTTTACTCAGTAAAGCTGTAAATCCCGCATGCAGGGATTTACCCTGCTTGTTTACAGCTTTTACACCTGTTTTGGCGGTCTTAGTTGCATCCGTGTCCAGTTCTTTCTTTTGACAGGCGATCTGTGAAATCAGTATTGCTGTTATCAAAATAAATGTCTTCAAACGAATTCTTTCCTCATTAAGGGGCTTTGTAATAGTAATTCACTTTGCATTCCATTCTATGTCAGACGCAAGAATTGTGCTCAAACTACAAGATCTTAACTTTGTCAACTTTTGTGGCTTTCCGCAAGTAGGGATGACGCTATTTTTTGAGATGTCAGTAAATGTACACGAATACCCCCTAAAACAGGCAAAAAACGCCTTGGCATGAGCTTTGCTTTATACAATGCCTACCATCCCCCCATGTTTAGGCCGGCTCTTACGAGCCGGCTTTTTCTTTGCCCGGATTCTACAGCTAAAGGCAGAATAATAGATTTCTCGCGTATGTGTATCTTGAGAGTCATGTATTCCAATCCCGTAAGACACTTTTGGATCCCTGGGGAATTCACACTTTCCTTTAACCCTCGACGATAAAAGTCTATAGTTGGAGTATCTGACTATAACATTTCAGCCTTACAGAATCCGTATAGAGAGGATCAGATGAAAAAACAAGATATTACAAAAGTTGAAGAATTCTTCGCAGTTTTGCTTGGGTTCGGCGGCGGGATTGCTTTTGTCTTTATCATCAGTCGTGGCCTGGCAAGCTTGATGCAACGCAATCCTGTAAATATCGAGTCGGAAACCGACCCGGTTTTCAGGCTGCTTATCTTTGGCAGCAGTCTTTTGCCAATACTGGGAGCTTTTATTGGCTTCTTAGTAGGCTTCGCTATTGCAGTATTCCTTTATTACCTGTTGATCAGGTTATACCTGGGCGAAAAAAGGTTTTGGTCGCATGTGGGTCTGGCAGGCAGCTCCGGTAAAGCAACGCCTAGGGCAGACGGTTACATTTTCCTGTGGATAGCCAAATTCTGCAAGGATACAATCGATCCAACAGATGGCAGAGAGACCGATCTTCCGAAAGCTAAGGTCATCTCCTATCTGGACAAAGATTTCGTAGACCCAACTGCAGCCAGTCGTCTGCGGGGATTTTTGCGAATTCTCAAGCGTCTCGCAATCTGCTTGCTACTGGGCTTAATTATTGTTGCTGTGGCAGGTTTTGAGCGCTTGAGTGCTTCCATTTTTGCCGCTTTGTTTGTAGTTGGCGGGCTGAGTTTATTTGGGCTGACGAGATGGTACAATCTTGTCAATGAAAAATACGGTATCACCGACTGGATATTAATGACCTTTCTCTTCCTGTTGGCAGCCTTTATTTGCTGGTTTGGACTCTACATGCTTTACGATACCTGGGCTATCGATTCTCTTCATTCCAACGATTAGTGCCAAGCCACATTTTTTGCTATGAACTAACTTTCATTCCCGGGGCAGGAAAAGCTAAGGGGTATATTTTTTGCCGCCATGCCTTTTGATCAGTTGTTCAGCATCTTTAGATCTGTATTTACGTGCGTAATCATAGGGAGTCGCTCCTTTGAACAATCCTTTGACCGTTTTTGCGTTTACATTAGCCTTATGCTTAATTAGCAACGCTATCACTTTTGTATTGTTTTTCTGAGCTGAAATGTGAAGCGCTGTGACACCTTCTCTGTTGGTCGTATTTACATTGGCTCCGGCTGAAAGGAGAGTGGAGGCAACCCTGCCTCCAGAGTATAGGCAGGTTACGATGAGTGCTTTGCCTCCGGCCAGGCCCTTAGCTTTGGCGCCGTGCTTCATGAGTACTTTCACCCGTTTTAAACTGCCCATGGCCGCAGCAATATCCAAGGGTGGAACCTCTTTGAGAGAAAAGCGCTTGATATAACCATCTCCTTTTTTTTTGTAAAAAGTAGGGTAATAGACGTCGTCAAGTGTTTTTGGTTTATTCTTCAGGAACTTATCAAGGTCAGCAACACTAAAAAGCTGAATAACCAGGTCGAGTGTCATATAAGGTAAGAGCATTTTCCGCAATCTTGTTCGATCCTTTTTGCTCGTCTGAGAAAAGATGGTAAGCCCTTTTTTGTCCCTCAGTGTGTGGAGTATCATATCGCCCTTAGTGCTTCCTTTCCCGTGTTTTATCAGACCGGGGATCATATCCATGTGACCTTTTCTGGCAGCATGGAAGATCGCGTTTCGGCCCTCAAAATCAGGCCTGCTTGTGGGGTAGTTCTTGTTCTTGGACAAAATGAGTTGAAGCGCCTTTTTATTTCCCTTAATTACCGCAACATGTATGGGTATTCGCCCTTTCGAGTCCTCCAATCTAAAAAAATCGGGATCCAGTTCCATGTAGCGTGTTATTGCATCCAAGTCATTATTTGCAACTGCATTCAGAGCCTTCTTGGCTGATACTTTGCCCGAAGATTTGCCCAAATTATTTTTGCCTGATTTTTTCTTCTTGGCTGCTGTCTTATCACAGCTCAGAAACAAGCTGCTGACAAAGATACAAATGATAAAAGCGATCGTGCGTGAACGTTGCATCGTTTCTGTTCCTTTTTTTTAATGTAATTCAGCCATCTCTGTTGGAACCGCTAGCAGGGTTTTCCACTTTGGGCCCATTTCGCATTGTATGACAATTTGAGACTCGTTCCAACAGTTAAAGCTTAAGCAATATCCTGTTAGGTTAAGGGGGCTTTTTAAACTTGAAAGCGAATATGCAAAATATGGCATTTAGAAAAAAGGTTCTTTTCTCAAATTAATTCATTCATCTACTGTATTCATCTCCGACCATACAATCTTCTAAAATCATCTTCTCTCTCTATGAAATAATCTTCTTTTCCAACAAGCTTTTTGAGAACGTTATAATAATACCATCTACGCATGGTTCTAAATTTTGATTTCTTGCTGCGCTTGTACATGCGATCAACAAATTGCACAACCCAATCCTCTCTGTATTCATCAATTTCCTCTTTGATAAACGATGCTTCAGCTGTTTTAATCGTTCCCTCCTTCAAGGCTGCTTCGGCTTTGGGAATAAGTCCAAGGTAGTAGTCATAACAAAGTTTTTCATTGGCAAGATCCTTTGCTTCTTTTGCATTATTTTCATAACGATCATAATGTATGAGCTGTTCGATTAGGCTTGAACCGGTTTTTGGATTCCTAAATAAAGCGAAATCATATATGGAGTATATTTCTTTACTCCTTGGTTGTTTGGGAACAAGTTCTGCATCCGAGTTATAGCTAAGTACCTCAAAAATGATGTCTTTTTCTGTGATACTGCTAATTCGGACTTTATCCGTTTTTGTATTTTTTATCGTATGCATGTAAATGGCTTTGTAATTAAATTTTGTCTTTTTCCAGGCAAATTTTTTCCCTGTATTTGCGAATCTGTTATGATACTGCGAAGCGACTTTCATACTTGATTCAAGCCTCTTGAGCCAATCCAAACGGGTCTTGAAAATTTCCTCTTGCTTCTTTGCCAATTTATTAAGAGCTGTTCGACGTTTGCTTATTTCATTGTCATCTTCAAACTTCTGGTAGATTTCTTCTAGTTTTAGTTTTTCAATCTCTG
>JABSQK010000600.1 GCA_013215875.1 Lentisphaeria bacterium | reverse complement strand
TCGATAAGTACGGTCAGTACAAACACGTTGATTGGCCCGGCAAAGTATACCGCGATACGGATTTGACCAATGCGGCTGATGCCAAGGCAGGGTCGCAAATCTTTGCGGATGCGTCCCCCTCGTGGAATAAATACGGTGGCTGGGAAGACGGCCCCACTCTTAAAGCAACGGGTTTTTTCTATGCTGCCCAACACAAGGGTAAGTGGTGGCTGGTAGATCCCTCAGGAAAACTCTTTTGGAGTTATGGCCCTACAGGCGTAGGCTTCGGTGGTGGAAGTCCTATAACTGATCGCGAAAAATGGTTTGAAGAACTTCCTGCCAAGGATGGTCATCTGGGTGAGTTCTATGGTACAGGCAGCAAAGCCCGTTTCAAATACTATGAGCACCGAGAGAGTTACGAGACCTTTAACTACGCCCACGCAAATTTAAAGCGAGCCTATGGTGATAATTGGAAGGAAGATGCGGCTAAAGGCATCCACGGCAAGCTAAAGAAGTGGGGCATTAATACCATGGCCGCCTGGTCAGGCAAAAAAATCTATGAAGCTCAAAAAACTCCCTATACCACTATGATTCATTTTGGTGGGCCTTGGATCACCTGGGAACATCACTACCGCATGCCCGATCCCTTTGATGAAGGCTTTCGGCTAGCCGTTCGTGAAGCTCTTGAAAAGAATCCCAAAACCGCCAATGACCCGTGGAATATCGGCTATTTTGTAAACAATGAACTGGGCTGGGGCCCTGGGATAAACGGTAACAGAACTGCCATAGCCACCTTGGCCAAAGCCTGGGGCGGTAAGAAACAAGCGGCGAAAGTTGCTTTTGTAAATGATCTCAAGGCAAAGTACAAAACGATTAATGCGCTCAATAAAAAATGGGGATCGAGATACGCATCCTGGGACGACATCTTAGAAAAACGCCAAAAGCCCAATGAAAAGCGGGCCAAGGCCGACTTAGATGCCTTCTCTGGCAAACTAGCCCATCAATACTTTAGGGTCGTGCGCGAAGAGGTGAAGCGCTTTGCGCCGAACAATATGTATCTGGGTTGCCGCTTCCATGGCCATATCGACAACTCCCTTATGGCCATTGCCATGGAGCATGTAGATGTGGTTTCCTACAACATCTACCAAAATGAGCCGACACGCTCGTACCAATACACAGAACTCAAGGATAAAAAGCCGCTTATGGTGACGGAGTTTGGTGTTGCTACTAACCCTGAACAATCACCATGGCGTGGAAAGCATCACTCTCCTGCTGCCGATCAGCGGGAACGTGATTTAACAAAGTATCTCAAATACCTCTTAAAGAATCCTCAGTTCGTCGGTGCCCATTTCTTTCAATATCATGATCAGGCCTTAACGGGTCGAAACGATGGTGAGGCACTCTTACGCGGTTTCGTTGACGCCGTGGGCGCCCCTAACTTTCGCCTAATTGAAGTGAATCGCAACATCATGTTCGATATGTACGAGGATCGTTTTAAGTACGTGCCTCCTAAAAAGCCCGTGAAGGGAACGTATAAGGCACCGGCTGGGCCAATCGATGATTCGTTTAAAAAGGTTAGAGGTATTCATCACTACAGTGAGCAGGGCAAGTTTCTCAATAAGAAACTTGGGTGGGGGAAGGGCTGTGATACCCAAGAATACTCGTGGGATAAGTCAGCATCAATCCGCTGGGACGGTTCTCAGAAAGCTGAAGGCAACGGCTCTTATCGCTTTACCCTTAACAAGGGGTGGTCGCGTTGGGTCATGCACCTCACCCAAAAGAAAACCATCGACTTCACTCCGTACTCTGCCATTAAATTTGCGGTGAGTTCTAAGGATGCCGCAAAATGGGATGCCTTCTCAGTCATTATTCAAGATAGCAAAGGAAATTATATAGGCATTCCCTTGAAGGATGTTGGGTTTAAGCCCGATGGTAATTTTCACTTGATTCGCCTTGATATAAAAGCCTTGCAAAAAGGCGGCGTCGACATGAGTTCTATTTCGACCCTGCTTCAAATCTCATGGGGAGGCGGTGTTGCAAAGGGCCATAGCTTTAATTTAGATGGCCTACACGTAGTGAAGTAGACAATTGGGAGACGATTGGCGGACAGTTGGTTTACGATTGGCTTCGCCCCCGGCTGCTGTTCGCTGGAGTTCCGCCTTCAGGCGGCTGGATTTAGTTGATCAGCGATACTGCCACCCACTAAAGTGGGAACTCCAGCGAATGTAAATCCTCATTAGGCGCTAACGCATGGGGCAGGGCTAATGCTTACGACTCGGGGAATGTCCATTTGAGCAGCAACGCAAAGGCCCCGATGTATCGGGGAGACGCAGTCGTACAACACCGAACAAAGAACATTGAAGGAATTAATAAATATTGGATAGCTTGCTCCGATTTATCGGAGTTGGATGTTGCCGCTACCTGGACGATCGCAATATTATGATGAGTAAAAATTTAGAAGATAAAGATCTTTTTTGTGGCGGCTGTAAAGTCATTCAGAAAATTCAAACTGGCCACTGACTGCTGGGCAGCGATGCTGTAGATTATTCGAATACAATATCACCTGCATAATTCGGATTATACTTGTCCACGCTCAGAGCCCAGGTGCTCCGTTCTTTGCCGGTATCCCGGATAATATTGAGGAGCCATTTTGCACCGGGCTTGACGTCAACGAGCTTGACCTTCTCAATTGGGATCGCTGCCTCAAAGGACCATTGCCCTGCCCCTTTGGCCACCTTGACCTGCCATGCGGAGTCAAACGCGCCACTCTTCTTACCGAGCCGGCTGTCCAACCAGTTGACATCTGCGCGGTGACCATCCGGATTAATGATGTAGAGCAGTTTGCCGTTATCCGGATCATAATCGGTGTTCAGTATAAACGCGATCAATTCTTTGCTAGTGGGCCTAAACCCGTGAATCCGGCCATGATAATCCATGGAATCCTTTCCAGAGAGGATCCCCTTTTTTACCGGCCCGCTGAACTCATCAGTCTTCATGATTAAGCCCATGTAAAGCTTTTTGTCGTCGTGAAGCAGATAGCCCTGCGTTTTGCTCACGGCTTTCTCCGCTTTGCCGTACTTGAAAAAGTCTTTCAGCTTTCCTCCGGATTTCCAGGCCGCTTCATCAAGCACGCCGTCAACCGTAATCGCAGCAGATGTCTTGGCAATCGTAGTTGTGCGTTGGTGCTTCTTGGCCAGCAATGTCTTTTCAGCCATCCGTCCTCGCCAGGCTGCCATCTCCTTTAATTCGGTGTAAAGATCCTTGTCCATCATAGGAACACCATCGAGTTTTTTGAGAAGGGACGGCAGCAGTTCTTTTTCATGATCTGCAATTTTCTTGAGTTCCTCATAGCTGAGGTTTGCCTGGTTAAAGATAAAGAGGCGGTTTGATGTGGCCATGACGCGCTTAGGATTGACTGTGTCCATATATTGCAGAAACTTTAGAAGAGCTGCATAGCCCTTGGGGCCGGCCATCTCCCGGCAGGCGAGCTTGAGGGCCCGGGTTTCGTCATAGGCTTCCGGATTCCAGTTCCAGTCTGTCCGGGTGATGCGGTGCATCATCGTGGCGTTTTCTGTGAAGACACCAATCAAGTACCGGGTCAGTTCTGCCGGATGCCCCTTCTTTGAAAAGGTGAAATGGTCACCAAACTTGGACCTGGATGAGTTCGCTTTGGCATGACGAGCATAGTTGTCATAGATAATCCCCTTGCTCTGGGTAGCACCATGAGCTTCCATATACCCCTTGATCGATTTGACTGAGAGATTTGGGCTGAAGACACCGGGACCGCACCAGGCCATGGCAATATCCTTTGGTAGACCACCAGCTTCTTTGATCAGCTTTGATACTTTTGTTTCACCCCTTCCGGAGTAGTCCTGCGGCATGTAAAAGAGGCGGCAATCCGGCGAGAGCTGCTTCGCGCGTTTGTCCAGTTCCTTCAGGAAGTAGCAAATCGCCGGACCATAGGTCTTGAAGCGGGTCAATGTGTCCTCGGCCGGACAAGGCAGGAAATGTTTGGGAAGGGCGGCTTCAAGAAGCAGCCGGTTAAGTTTCTGCAGCGCTTCGCGGGAAAGCTTTTTGCGCTGGGTCAGAAGCTTCGCAGTCGCTGTTGGCAGTTTGATCCTCTCGAAGTGAGCTTTGCTGTAAAAGCCAGTGTTGCCCAGGATCTTGTTGAGTCCGGCCATAAGTTCCTTGATAACGCGTGCCGAGAAATCCTTGCGCTTCACCGCCCCCAAGAGCAATCCCTTAGTCTTCTTGTCAAGGAGCTCATTAATCCGGTCAGCCGGACTGGCGGCTGCTTCGTCCAGGAGTTCCGCTATGTCATCCGACCCGTCCTTCTCTCCCATCTCGGCAGACACGAGGAGCTGGCACAAGCCCGGTACATCTAGAAGGTCTTCCCGCTTAAGAAGAAATCCCTTCTGCAACTTCATACCCACATCATCGAACTTGATGCAGAAGTGGCGCACGCCTCGCTGGAAATGTTTTTTGAACTCGCCGGCCAGGTGATCAAGGTTAGCGTCCCGGCAGTCCAGCTCAGTGCCCGGCGCATAGAGCGGTACATACCATCCGAAATTGTCCCTGGTGTTCTGCTCTTTGAAACCACTCCAGGAAAAATTATCCTTGTACTGCGGCATGTAGCGCCGGTTCCCCTTAACCCCGCGCGCGCTGAAAGATGGCCAGTCAATCGTCCAGATGCCGGCGACAAAGCGCTTAGCATCCTTTTCAGCGATCAGCTGCCGGAGCGACTGAACTGCCCAGAAGTCGCCGGCCGGGTTATTGCCGGCCAGAACCACTACGACCTTTCCGCCAGTATCCGCGCTCACAAAGAGAAGGTATCCTTCCTTGCCCAGCTGTTTCTTCTGTTCCGGCGTGAGCGTGGCACCGAATTTTTCAATGAATTTCTTTGAGACCGGATTCCTCTCCGGCCCGCCAACAGTGATAAGGAGTTTTATAGACGGGTCTTTTTTCCACGCACCTGCGCTAACGTGCTGAACACCTGGAAGGATTTTTGTCAAATCACGGCGCGTGCCTTTGTGGGGATAAGTATCTGGATAGACAATGACTGCCTTCCCCATTTCAAAGAATTTATTCGCATAGACAACCTGCTTGGGCGTGGGCACCAGAGCATGCTCCAGGTAATCTCCCATATATTTCTGGACGACATCGTAGAGAGGTCTGCCTTTTTCCCAGCCGGCAGATAACTTGGCTGGGGCTGCCACTGATTCTGCGCTAAGCATTGTCGTCGATACAAGCAATGCAGCAAGAACTACGATCTGTTTCTTCATCTATCTTCTCCTTAACAAGTCTTATTGATTTCCTGCGCGGTCCTTATTCCATCCAGTGTCACACAATCGACTTTAACCGCCCGATATGATAGCATCTTATATCCATTTTGTAAACTTCGATGGATTCTTAAGGAGAAAACTGGCATAGCCAAACGGAAGATTTCCTGGCGTTTGAAGGCTAAGAGCGCAGGGCAGTGCTTAGATAAAAGCATAGTTATTCCCTGCAAAGGCCTCGATGGTAAACGCCGATTTATCGGGGAGATGAGAAGTGACTTGTCACGAAGACAGCATTTATGCTGAGCAAAGCGTTCAACTCGTACACTATCAGTTAAGATGGGGGCTAGTCCTGAAAGCTAAAAACCTCTTTGGGGTTAAAGTCATCGGTCATAAAGGCTGCGCCATAACTCATCGTGAGATGGAAAAGTGAAGTATTCCATTTTGTATCTTTACTCCATCCTTCAAAGGTACGGGTCGCTCCTTCTGAAAGCATCATATGCCAGGTCTCTTTATCTGTCAGCAATTCATGTACGAATTCATCTTCACCATCACGAAGCAGGGCACAGAAAAGAGGAAAAGTAACAAAGAACATACTGTGCGATAAACGTTTTTCCCGAACGATCTCTTTGAAGCTGGCAACACCCCTGTCATCGGGAAAGAGCTCAAAGAGCCAGGCAATGGAATTGCCGGCCATACTGACATGACTGGATGACACACTGTCTGTAAACAGATGACGTTCATCATCATAAAAGGCATTCACGAAACTGGATTCCAGCGAAGACATATCATCCGATGTTTTATAAGGTGTTTCGCCGATTATAGCAGCAACTTTATTCAAGCACTTTATTGAACCAAGATAATACGCATTGATGACGTTATGTTTTGTCCGGTTTACCTGCCATTCCGTCAAATCAACATCATAACCATCGCGCATATTATCCGGCCATTCAACCACACACCATTTATCAAGATTGTTCAGCAGGCCATCTGCTTCGGCGTACTCTTCCTCATAAAAATCGAGAATATCGCTAAAGGCGGCATAACGCTCACGAACAAAATCGTTATCCCCAACGAGATAGCAATATTCCAGAACTGTTGTGAACATAATCAGCGGGTATTCGGCAATCTCCTGCATCATGGAGCAGGAGCCACAGGTCATCAGACCACGATTAATAAAGGACGTGCGCAGGAAGTCATCAAAGAATTTTTCCATCAAGCTATAATCTTTTGTCAGCAGGCAAAAGGTCAACAGGGTGTAGCAACCGTCGCCCAGGTAGTAGCCCTTTTCCCGTTCCATACAGTCCTGAATAAATTCCTGCACACCGTATTGCAGTGTATCGACACAAAGATTCCAGACAGCCAGAGAGGCAGCATCTAACCCCATACCTGATGGGATTCAACAGATTACCGGTGACCGCAGTGCAGATCGTCCGGCATTCGAAACAATCATGCAAAACGAAAATTTCGATATTGCTAT
>JABSQK010000060.1 GCA_013215875.1 Lentisphaeria bacterium | reverse complement strand
GACATCATAGGTAATTTTGCTGGAAAAGATACAGGTAGTAAACCATACAACACTGCTGGGACATATGTTTGGACTGCTTCCTGTGGTACGTCATCTTATGATAAGACCTATACGGTCTTCGTATATTCTCTAACATTAACCGCTTCCAAAACATCCGTTGCAAAAGGTTCTGCACAGACATTTACACTCACTGCGACACATACTGGAAATAATGGTGGGTCGATACTGTTCGAGGTTCCAGGAGACTCAGATACTAAAGTAGCGTCAAGCAGCGGTAGCACCACCTCAAAATCTTTTGATATAACATCTGAAAGCGCAGGTTGGAAGACTTGCAAGGCTACACTTAATGGTGTCACAGTGACTGTTAATGTTGCAGTTGTAGAGGTAGAGAAAATTCAGTTCAAGAATAACAGAATAACTGACACCAACTGGACTGATTGGCCTTCAGGTGGCAAAATCTATCCTCAGTTGGATCAAGCCGTGGAGTTTAAGGCCATTCCGAATCCATCCGATGCTTCCTGGCCAACAGGTTATCCTAGGTGGGACGGCTCAGGTAGTGGCTCAGGTAGTGAAATATCTGTGGATTTTAGTAGCTTGGGTAGTACTACCATTACAGCCTATTGCGATTCTTCCGATGGAGCTGGAGCAAGTGAGAATATAGAAGTTGTTCAAAATACTGGGAATGTAGATCTTGCAGTCACTGATGAGGGGAAATTCGAAGCAACTTATTATTTTACATGTTGGATGCTGGATGCTGGTTCTGGAGAGTTAATATTTGAAATGCCGAAAAGTGTAGAGGACGAGGAATTGGAGGAGAAGGAAAGGACATCGTTTGTTTCTGGGACTTCTCAGACGGATCAAGTGTATGTTTATTTAACAGGTATTGATACTGAAGAAGATTCTGATGACCTAAATAGCAATCCTAGCCCTTCACCTCCACCAACAGCGATGTTATATGATAGTAGCTCCTTCTTAGTTGAAAATGAAATGAAGGGTGGCTTGTTCGATTGCAAAATAACCGATTCAAAAAATTTCTTTGCAGCAGGACCAATATTAGTACCTCCTATAAAGGCTGCTTTAGGTAAGGTTGCTGGGGAGACCGCTGTAGGAGTTGCTGTAGAAGCAGTGTTTGAAAAGTCGGTAAATTCAGTAGGTGTCAAGATAACGTGGGCAGATAGAAATGGCAATAAAATATATAATGGTACAGATTATAGGTGGGTGTCAGGCACTTCTGCAGGTATGAGCGATACATGGACATCTTACTGGTGGATTAACAATCCATGGATAGAAATCCGTTGTGTTACACTTCAGCCTTCTTTAATTGACTCTGAGGGAGATATTTCTTATGCATCATTTTGCTCGGGGATTTGGACTATGGCAACAAACATGGGTGGGTCTAAATATAAATATAAAGATGATGATATGACCTATAATTTATTATATCAAAAGAAATCTCGTGCAGTTAATGAAGCGGTTAGTCGTACTTGCACCACTCTAAAGTACTTATCTGATGAGAGTCAAATTCCACCAAAAAAGTGGCTTGGGGTTTGGGCGAAACTTAATGATACTGGAATACGAAGTTATATAGGTGGTACCTGGTATGAAGTAAATGCCGATAATGATGCTAGTAGTGCAAGTATTGAGTGGCCCTAGAATTATTCCCAAGTAGGATAAACACCAATTACCCTTGATTTATGTTAAAATATTATCAACTTACGATATGTGCTATTTGGTGTATTTATGCTCCTTCATGTATTGCTCGAGATGTATATAGGGAAAGTTTTCATCTTGCATCTGACCTCGTGACCAAAAAATTCGGATTCTTTAAGGCCCCATCATTGAAGGTGGGGCCTATTTCAACTGAGGAATTAAAAGCACTCAATCTTCCCATACCAGTACATTCTATACATGCTTTTTATGACGCCTCTCATAACGTAATCTATATAGACCCAAAACGGTTCTCAGCGTATCTGTTACGAAAGGTGAAGTCTAATACAGAGCGTCGGTCAGTCATACTAAGCACCTTAGTTCATGAGATGATACATGCATATCAATTTTCAATACTTGGAGATGGATACAAAAAAAAGGATAAATTATTCCTAAGATTTCTATGCGAAGGGCATGCAGTTGAGATGACTGCAATAATTTGTACAAAAAAGGATATGCCAAAAAGGCTAATCAAATTGGGATCGCCAACTCGTACAAATCGACATTTTGGAAGCAATTATGCAAAAAACCTAAATCAGAATATGTTGTTCTTCTATTATACCTTGGGTGCCAAATTCACTAAAAAGTGCCTGGAGTCCAAGATTAGTTTTGGTGATATGACGAAACTCAAGATAAATCTTCAGCTGGCATTTGCTGTCGCGGATAAGAAATTTTTTCTTTCTAAAGAAATACGCGCTCGCCAACTCTTTATTCGCAATGCTATTTCTGTGATTTGCGCTAACAAGGGCAAGAAATTCAACTACATTGAAGCCGGGACATTTTTGACTCCGGGAAGATTATCGAACAAAAAATCCTTACTAGGCTTCGACCAAGCATTAGGTTGGAAAGTAGGCAAAGTGGAAATACTCCTCGTTTCATTTTCGTCAGCTACGATTGCAGCAGACGTATTTCTGCATCATAGAAAATTTGTAAGTAAGTTTAAGCTTGTTATTGAAAAGAAAGATGCCTCCAAGACGGATGACATATGGAGTGCTAATTACCCCAATAAAGGAATCACATCCCTAGTCATTTTATTGGAAAATTGCATTGTTGTAGTATCTTCAAATACAGAAAGTTCAGCTCAGGAAATAGCAGAGAAAATTCGTGAACAAATTAATATAAAAAGAGAAAAATAAAGGTGTTTATATGATGAATTTGAGTGTCTACAATTATAAAAAAATATTTCTAATACCTACTCTTCTACTACTTTTGCAGATTTGTTATGCAGATGGAAAAAACAAAGAAACTGATAAGAAGGATGATAATGTGGAAATCCTTGGGAAAATATTTCCCCTGAACGAATTGGCAGGTTTTAGCAAGGACGATCTTTGGAAAGAATTTAATCGTGATTTGGATGCTCTGGATAAGAAGGAGCAAAAAGCCGTACTTGAAATATATACTGGCGAGACGAGCAGAAAAAACTGCTTTGATAAATATTTTTCACGTCTCATTCATCGGACTAAAATGGTATATACCATGGCCACTCTATACGATCGTATAATCAAAACAACGGGATATGATGAAAAACAACTATTTGACTGGGAAGCCATTCGTAAAATGTACAAGGCGGGCACTGATATCCCGCTGTTTCTCAAGGATAATAAGGACAAGTTTCAAAACCCTGATGAAGCAGAGAAGGCACTACAATTATTGTTCAAAAAATTCAGCTTACGGACACCTCAAAAATACTGGCGGGAGAATATTAAGAATAAGGCTTATGCGTTTAGTCCATTTAGTTCCTTTGGTTTTCGAATGTGGAATATAAAGTTGAGGAAATATGATAAATATAGAGAGGCTGACATAAAAGCACACCTTGTTCATTATCTGATTATAGAAACCTGCAATAAAGGTCGATATTATAATTTAGGTAATCATGCTCTAATCACGGGTGGTAGAGTCTATGAATCCGCTAAGATAAGTTCATACAAGGGGGATCCAAGCTACATCTCAGACCTTCTTAAAGAAGTTATGAATGAAGATAAAGTATTCATGAAAAAAGGCATGTATTCATTTCAACATTGGCTAGGAATCACCGGTTTGCCAGTGGAAATAAAATTCACAATGACTAAAAAAAATGTTAATTCAGTTTCAAAAGTTGGTCTTATAGAGAAGTCACAGGATAGCTATACCATCATTGCTCTTAATCGAAACAGTAGGGATATGCCATTTTCACCTGATTTTGAGAAGCAAGCGTCCATTAATAAAGCACTTCGTCTATGCATGTTAGATTGGTTAAACCAAGTAAGATCACTCTCAAAACCAGAAATAGTTGAACTAAGTGAACGCGTAGTTTTACCTGGCATAGATATGATTGCTTTGGAAGCGAAACGTGAGGTTTTTATAAAAAGTAGCATTCCCTCTCCTGTCATAGAGATGATAATTGACTACTCCGCCAACCTGCACAATCTTGCAGCAGCGGCAGCGATTGCTGACCTTTCAAACAACAGAAAGCTGGCAGTCGAGACACACAAAAGAAGTATAAATATCTCAAAATATTTTACTACAGAAAAAGCAAAACCGTACTTGGCTATAGCCGCTGCCTTAGAGAAAAGATTCGAGGACCTTGTCATCGAATCGAAGACACCTAAATCAGATAAAATCAATCTTGATACGGCTTCTTTAATTAATCCAGAAGAACAACGCGCCTTGAAAACTGAAAGGATAGCCAATAGTGAAAAAGCGAAAATCGACACTAAAGGCAAGAGTAAAGGGCTAAGCATTTGGGTTCTAATTGTTGTCTCCTTAGTAGTCTATGGCATTGGCGTTGCAATGGGCAGAAGAATGAAAACGTGACAGGTCAGTCTCACTATTTCTCGATATCGCAAGCTCCGCAGATGTGCTATCGCAAGGTATCGTCCATAACAAATTGAGCATATAAATAAATGAGCAAATCTACTGACATGTCAAAGAGTGAATACTTATTTAATTGCGTCATTAAACTTAGTGCACTTTTCCATAGAACGTTTCGTTTCTCAATTCGTTACTGGTATGTAAGTCTCGTTGTATTCACATGCCTAGCTTTCGTGTTCCAACAAGTCTTTATCCCTTGGTACATAAAGAAGAACTATAGTGAAACTGGGTATCCCCTTGCCAATGCACCGCGCCATGTGCACTGGCTTGCGTGGATTGCACCAGTCAATTCTCCAGACCTTGATATTCTAAACCGTGCCTGTTACGACAATATGCCTGAACTTGCAGAGTCTCTCTTAAAACGGGGCGCCGATCCAAATGGACAAGGTGATGGCTACCTTCACTGGGCCGTGAGGAAGAACCGTTACAATATAGTGGAATTACTGCTAGCACAAGATGGCATTAAAATACAGCCTACACAAAAAGGTCGCTATCCACATGAAAATTGCCAAACCCTTCGTATGCTCAAACTCTTCAAACCCTATATTCATATGAAAACATCAAAGGGGAATCTTTTATTTTCCCTTGATGGTGAACATTCGGGCGGAAACTGTGAGCATTATAAAATGACCGAGTATCTTTTGCAGCAAGGGCTGGATCCTAATTACATCAACCAAAAAAATAAGACTGTGCTGCACGATTATCATCATCCACAAATGATTGAACTTTATCTGGATTATGGTTTCAATCGCTTCTCACAGATTGCAGATGCTCACTACAGTTCGATTTATGATATCAGTCATGGTTTTGATAGCAAAAACTCCAAACGATTTCCACAATTTTTTATTTTGCGTGAACACGACCCTGACTATAAAGTTAACATCAACAAATCAAAGATCATGTCTCAGATGACAATCTGTAAAATAAGCTGCTCAAAGAATTCAGGATGCAACAAAAATCAATGCGGTTCACTGGCTGCGGTATCCTTGCAGCGCTTCAAAGAAATACTGGCAATACCTGAACTGGATATCAATAAAGTTTTTCATTCCAGAACACGTTTACATTCAGCAATATCGCAAAAAAATATCACCGTTATTAAGCTTTTACTCAATGATAAGCGTATTGATCTCCATATAAAGAACAAGGACAATCAAAGCCCAATGGATTTATTAAAAAAAAGAAATCTTCTTCATTTACTAAATAAAGAGACGAAAAATAATTAACGCAAGCTCCGCCGATGGAATCGTAAGCTCCACTGATGGTGATGAATTTCTTGCGCGGCCCACAATGACTACGTCTATTCCATGCTTATGCTTGCATAAGCACTTGGGGAGTCCAGAGACTGACTCCAGTCTTAAAGATGCTTACATGCTCGTGAACCTAGGGCTCACCGAGCAGTTACCGCTTCGCTCTCAGTCGCAGAGCTCCTTCGTTTGGACACTACGTTCAAGCTTCGCTTGCCTTTACACTAAAGTGCTGCTGAACTACGTCTTGCTGGGGTTTGGCCGCCGACCGAGCATGTAAGCATCATCTCGTCGACTACGTCTATTCCATGCTTATGCCTGCATAAGCAATTGGGGATTTCTAAGGTGGACTCCCACCTTAGACCGCCGGAGGCAATTGCTACCCGCTCATTGTTGGCATATCTGCCAGGTCATAATAGGCGACCATGTATGGGTGGTCTTCGTCGTACTCTGTGAGTGGTTTTGCATTTTCGATGAAACCCACTTCGCGGATTTCACTGCCTTCACGGTCGGTTTGGGAATCGCCAAGAGTCGCGCGGAATTCCTCGGCGACGTCGTTGAGCTCCTTAACAATATCCGGATGTGATTCATAGAGATTAGTCGTTTCGCCAACATCATCACGCAGGTTATACAACTCGTGAATATCGTCGGCTTTTTCCTTAGTCCAGCCGGTTTTACAAAAGTGCAGTTTCCAGTCGCCTTTACGAACAGCATCAAGAGCCGTGCCCTTATAATAGGCAAAAGTATCGCGCTTGGTTTCCTTGCCTTCGAGCATTGTCTCGACCAATGAAATACTATCGATCTTGTTTTCAGGCAGTGGTGCGTCGGTGATTTCAGCAAGCGTGGCAAATAGATCAATGCTTGTAGCGATGCCTTCACACGTAGTGCCAGCTTCTATCTTTCCGGGCCAGCGCATAATGCATGGCACCCGTTGTCCGCCTTCCCAGGTTTGCCCTTTTGTGCCGCGCAAAGGATCATTGCTACCGCCTTCACCATGGGTCCGCGAACCATTGTCAGAAGTAAAAATGAGCAGTGTATTGTCTTTTAAACCCAGACGATCCAATTCATTTTCGATGGCACCCAGGGCCCAGTCGATACAGGCGACGGCACCACCATAGGCACCATTCCTAGAAACCTTGAGAAACTGCTCGGGAATAAATAAGGGTACATGCACATACATATGTGCGAGATAAAGAAAGAAGGGCTGCTCCGCATTGGCTCGCATAAATTGTAATGACTCGTCGACATAGCGCTCGGTAATGCCACGCTGATCCGGTTGCTGCTGGATCACTTCCTTGTTACGCAAGAGTGGAAGCGGTACTTGATTTTCAATTCCGCCTGCTTGCCGCCCCATATCATTGCTATAGGGAATACCAAAATACTCATCGAAGCCATGGCTCGTAGGCAAAAATTCCGGTTGATCCCCACAATGCCACTTGCCAATAAGTTTCGTATTGTAGCCGACCTCTTTCAATTGTTTGGCAATAGTCGATTCTTTGGGATTTAAACCTTGCTGCTGGCCCGGAAATAAAACCTGGTAAGGGCCAAAACCCACCCGTTGTGAATAACAACCGGTCATCAACGACGCGCGGGACGCCGAACACACGGGCGATGAAACATAAAAATCCGTGAAGCGTAAACCGTCTGCGGCTAATTTGTCTATAAATGGTGTGTCATTGCAGTCAGATGCGTAACAACCTAGGTCGCCATAACCCAGATCGTCGCAATTTATTAAAATTATATTCGGTTTTGTAGCAGCCATTATCTCGTCCTTCCCTCTTATTTTATTGATCTTTTATTATGCCTGTGCATTGATGCAATACAAGTGAGAGAAACATTTACCCTAAATCACCACTATTTGATTAGTCGCGTAGTAGCTTATTAAATAAATCCACTGCAAAAATATAAGTTTTTACATACTCTCTCTTGAGTTTCGTTGAGCGTTTTCCTATACTAAGGATCTTGTTAGATTAATAATCTTATCAGCAGATTTAATAAACGGGAGATAGTATTAAGGGTTATGCACGATGAATAATAAGTATATGTGGATAGTGGTGGCTGTCTTACTTACAGGGTTAATAATTTTTTCTATTCCGCGAGCAGAAGCTCCAAAAGATAAAACTGCCAATTTGCCTGAATGGCCAGATGAAATAAGTAAAATCCAGCCACAAGTTGACAGAGAACTCATTAAACTGGCCAGCGATCCATGGATGCCGTTCAACGGTGAGCCTACAGCTGAGCGCCCGGG
>JABSQK010000006.1 GCA_013215875.1 Lentisphaeria bacterium | reverse complement strand
GGGCGCTTTTTGATCGGCCGCTTTTTGATTGGTGGTTTCCGCTGGCCTGACTTACGGTGAGACACCGATGTGGCGGCCACTTTTGTTGAAACCGGGTCTGCTGTCCGCTTCTTCACAGTGATAAATATGATGGTCCCGACGAACCATAAGATCGCGACGAACGCCGCAATCATCGGCACCATTAGTGATCGCTTTTTCTTTTCTTTGCCTGCTTCGCGACTAACGCCGGCACTGCTTGCAACAGCGGATCCCGAACTGGCACGAATTTTCGATTTGCGTCGAAGTTTTACAACGATTCTCGTTCTTTCCCGGTTCATCGGCTGATCGGTGCTGGGCGCCGCAGAAAAATCGATCTGTTCCCGAAGCTCAGGCGACGTGTGCTTGTCATATCTGGCCAGGATTAAACCTGTCTGGTCACTGGAACCACTCAGATTGCGCACGTCTTCGCGAAATGCCTCCAGATCGTAGACGACCCGATGAAAGCTAATGTTTTGCGTCTCAAGATCATAGATCACGTAACAAGCACGAAAATCACCATCACGCGGCATGCCCACGGACCCCACATTCACGAGATAGCGTTTGCCGGCTTCCACCTCGAAACTTGTTGCTCCATACTCGCGGTATTCGTCTTCTTCGGTGAGCATGTGGATCTTGGGGACATGAGTATGACCAATGAACAGGACCTGTTCTGATGCCGCCGCCCAGGAGGCACGCGCTTCCTCTTCGCTCAGGACATAGCCGAATGCCTCGGGATCGTCAAAATTGGCATGGGAGCAGGCAAAATCTCCAAGGCTGATGACATACGGCAACTCACTGAAATAGCTAATGGCTTTCTCATTGAGCTGGTCGTAGGTCCACTCAATCATCTCCCGGGCGTCATCATTGAACAACTCAGGATCCAGGCTGCCAGCAATCACCGCATCGTGGTTGCCAATAACAACGTGCTCAACGTAGGCATATACCGAAGCCACAACTTCAGCCGGCCGTGGACCGTAGCCCACCAGGTCCCCAAGGCACAATACCTGATCCACTCCATTAGCTCTGGTATCAGCCAACACTGCATTCCACGCTTGCAAATTCGCATGAATGTCAGATGTAATCGCTATTTTCATTAAGTCCTCGTAACTGGTTTGGCCATCAGGCCTAGGGAATCGGCTGAAACTAAGGTTACATGAAAAAAGGCGGCTATCAAATGCCGTGAATAAATATAGTATCAGCGACTTCGTACTGCCCCAACTTCAACAAATCGACTTGTAAACATTAGCCTAGGGTTATAGTATAGCAATAAGGAAGCTAAATTATAATTATTCTAAATCCGGAGTACTTAATGACTCGTTTTTCTCTCTACTGTCTCTCACTCTTTACCCTGGCCATTTTTGCTGGTACAGACGACAAACCGTCCTCCCCAATCCATTGGCGTAAGCCGGCAAATTTTGACAAGCTCTGGTTCCCTAATCTGCTCCAGCTCCCAGGTGTTGAACACACCATTTTCTACGACCCCAAGCCCTCAAAAGCCTGCCTTTCCCAGGGCGGCAATGGCCGCTATGAAAGTCCTATTCATGGAACCTACAATCACCGGCATGCGCGGGTCTTACTCGGTAAGACAATCATCGTAACTTGGGCCAATCATGCGGTGATTGAAGCTGGCTACGGTGAACGGACAATTGCCCAGGTTGGCATCTTCAATGACGACTACAGCAAAATTGATTGGGGTGGACCCGAAAGTGCTATTGAACTAGGACCACCGGTTATTCCCGTGGATGTCCGCACGGAGGAACACAGTCCCAAATTGGTACGAGAGGTTCGAGGCATTGCCAGACTTCAGGTGATCAATGGCAAATTGTATACGGTCACCAGCTTCAGTTTTCATCACGGCTTTACCGACCTCCCCCGCTATGGACTCCCACATCCCGCCTCAGACCCGCCACCAAAGGCAAATTTTCGTCTGAAGCTGGATCGAAAAGCAGGCTTTGATGATTTGGTCCGAGCGCATATTGACTTCAAGATCTGGCAGCGCTGGAAACTCAAAGGGCATAAGCTCACCGCGGCATCTCCCATGTACAAGGTCGGAAAGATGCCTGCCAAATTAGAAGTGACCAAAGGGGTTTTTAAACCTGTCATTCCACTGAGCAAACAGTACCGCGAGGCCCTGCCTCTGAAAAAAGCCCCGAAGGACTTTATTAACGATATTAAAAAAGGTAAACGGGCTGTATTCGAAAAGAGCAGCGGTCCAACCTATCGTAATAGTAAAGACCGTGTCGCCACCGTTGACGGAACCAATGGCCTCTGTCACTTAGTCCAGTTTGAACGTCCCGATGGAAAATGGGTCGTTATTCGTGACAATCTCAAACGCCGCGGGACCTACTATGCAGCTTTGAAGGACAAGCAAAGCGACTATTATCCGCCCGGAGTTATCACAAATTTTCCCGGTGACAACCAGCCATCCACTGGTATGTTGCCCAATAAATGGGTCTGGTTTGCCGGACGTATGCGAGGCGGTAAATACATCTACCTGACCCTGTCAGAAGACGGGATTAATTTTAATCATACCTGGACGCTATTGCGCTATAAACCGGGACCGGAAGTCCCTAAGCGTTATCGAAACCTGGGTGTTGGCTATCCGAAAGTCACCCAGCTTGGCGACTATGTCTGGATACTGTGGAGTCTGAGTAAATCAAAAAGCGGCATGCTGCGTATTTCCATTCCAGAATTAATGAAGGCCTATAAGAAAGCCAATCAGCCGCGCTATCTGGACTGGCGATTAGGAAAGGCATGGCCTAAGAATCAAATGCAGCCCCCCGAGTTGGGAAAAGCCTGGACCATTCCCCATATTGGAATCCAATTCACCCCGATCAAGCCAGGCAACTTTTCGATGGGTTCAGAAAAAGGTGCGGCAAATGAAAAGCCTGCACACAAGGTCACCATTAGTAAACCGTTTTGGATCGGAACCTATGAAGTTCGACAGAAGGAATTCAAGAAAATTTCCGCATCAGATCCCAGTAAACGTGTAGCCCCAAATGTAGCTGTTCATGGTCTAACTTGGATGAAGGCAACGGCATTCTGCCAACGATTAACCGCCATTGAGAATGCCATCGGTCGCTTGCCGAAGGGCTATGTGTATCGCTTGCCGACCGAGGCCGAATGGGAATACAGTTGTCGAGCAGGGACCACGACGGATCATTCCGGCGATATCAATGAACTGGCCTGGTTCGACAACCCCAAGAGCAAAGACACTCGCAAAATGGCCCGAGCTGTTGGCGTCAAAAAAGCCAATCCCTGGGGAATTTACGATATGCATGGAAACGTTGCTGAGTGGTGTTTTGATGCGAGCCGAACCTATACCGGGAAAGAAGCAGTCGATCCGCTCGGCCCGTTGACTGGTGACAAGCGCGTATTGCGCGGTGGCAATTTTAGCAAAGGTTCCACCGCTGCTCACTGCCGTTCAGCTTCACGCCGCACCCACGACATCAACAAGAAAGATCCATTTCTTGGTTTTCGCATCGTTCTGGCACCAGCGATCGGCAAAAAATGATTTCGGCAAAATTTGGAATCGCAATCAGCAAGACTGTAGCTATAATAGAGATCCATCAATAATAAGTTAAGGATTTTGTTATGAGTAAGATATTAAAAGTTGCGATTGCGGGACAGGGGCGCAGCGGCCATGATATCCACTTTCAGACCCTGCTGAGTATGCCCGATAAGTTTGAAATCGTTGCAGTGGCTGATGAACTGCCGGAGCGTCTGAAAGAAGCAGATGCTATCGGTGCTTTTACGGCTCCACACTATAGCGACCTCCTGGAAAAAGGTGGATTCGATTTATTCGTAAATGCCCTACCCACACCNTTCCATAAGGACGGCTCCCTGACAGCCCTGTCCAAAGGTCATCATGTGGTCTGCGAAAAACCGTTGGCCCCTACGGTCGCCGATTTCAATGAAATGTGTGCTGCAGCAGATAAGGCAGGCACGGTTTTTGCACCCTTTCAGCAAAGTCGTTTTCAACCCTTTTACCTGAAGCTTCAGGAGATCTTGAAATCGGGTGTATTGGGGGAACTGGTACATATTCGCTCCAACTGGAGTGCCTTCAGTCGGCGATGGGACTGGCAAACATTCCAGGAAAATATCGGTGGTGGTCTTTATAATACCGGACCCCATGCCGTGGATCAAATTATTGGCCTCTTGGGCGCTGATAAGGAAATGGACGTCTTCTGCCGAATGGATAGTAAAATCCCCTTCGATGGAGATGCGGATAACTTCTGTGTCCTCACACTATTCGGGAAAAACATGCCCCATGTAGATATTACCATCAGCTCCTTTGCTGCCTATTCCTTTGGCCCTCGATACAGCATCTCAGGAACCTATGGCGGTCTCACTGGCGGTGAAAGAAACATGCAATGGAAATATTTCGATCCAGAGAAAGCACCTAAACAGGAGATGTGGGAGCCCTGGTCTAAGGATAGAGCCTATCCTCGTGAAGAGCTACCATGGAGTGAGCATGAATGGAAACTGGATGAAGAAGATATGGATCGGGCAACGGGTTATACACTGGTCTCCCTGCCCTCTGCCCCGGAAAGTTATTACACGAATATTTATGCAGCGATCACTGAAGGCGCAGATTTGATTGTTGAACATGCCGATGTACGTAAGCAACTGGAAATCATCGAAGAATCCCACCGGCAAAATTCAATGCCAAAAAATGAATCCTACGTGACACCGCAATTGCCCAGGAACTAGAACCTAGAAGCCGGGCGATCGGCCAGTAAGAAATTATGCCACCGAAATTATATAGTTGACATTTCCGATAAAATGGCTGGACCGGCGATAAACTGCCTGTCACCATCGTCAGAGCTTGCTATGTCTGCCTAAATCCAAAAGAATGATGAGAATTTCGCTGATTTTAAGAGCCTTATTTATGCCGAGCCAGAATTGTTCCTTTGTTTGCATCAACAATGTATAGAATTTTTCTAGAGATACCCTTGCCAGTGATACCCTTGCAAGTCAACCACCACACCAAATTCGCTTCGGTTAATTCTCCCTTTTTCCTCGAAAAGGGAAGTTGATCAATACACACAAGCTCGGCTTCTATCATATTTATAGTTTTTTTTATATTTTCTAGATCTTTTTTAACAAGCAGAATCGCCTCGTTTTTTTTGACTTTAACACTGTCGTGATCAACTGTGGGATTAAATGTGGTACTATAATTATAAAAAGAGAAAATAACTTTGCTTTTATCATGAATAGTCACTCTCCAACCTCTATTTTTAATTTCAATGCCTTTATGGGTTACTTGAATGGCGGTAACTCTCCAACATCCCGTACCATTGGAGAAAGTGGCATTAGGAGTCTTAAATCGATAGTTTTTATTGACATGTTTATTTACAAACTTGTCCGCTATGTTTTTGACTTCCTTTTCATTAAGAATTTGCTTATGGCTATGCAAATCTCTTTTTTTTAGAAATGTTTTTTGTATAAAACCCAGTTTTCGAATTTTATTATCAAATACTTCTACCGTAATAAAATCATTTTTGAGCACTGTGACATTATAGTAGGGCCACAGAGACCTAGGCTTTGTGGTTTCTCTCAGAAATAATTTGGCCCCTAAATTGTCAACTTTGACATTCGATGAATATTCACCAATGACATCTAGGACCACACTTGCTGTAAGTTTCTTTAGCTGTGACAAATTTTTTGCTTCTGATTTATCCTTTGCAGATGAAATTCCACAGAAAATTAAAAATATAAATAATTTATGATTCATAATAGTCATTCTCTCCCGATTACCCATTTCATTTTTTCTGAGGCTTAGTTTTTTTAGCGTGTATTTTTTTGTTGAGTTCCGCGATAAATGCAATAAAATCTCCGTCGACTTTTATGCTTCCACCTTTCATTGTCCACGATTTTCCGTTAGTGGAAATACTGATCCGTAGTGTTTTTGCATTCGGAAAGTTGAAAAATACAGTATAACCGATTCTATGACCAGTGGCCCATTTATTGGATGGAACCTTTTTATAGTCTGGGAAAAATGATTCTAGCTTTTTCAACAAAGCACCATCAGAAATTTCAATCGCGGAGTGTTTGCTATGGCTCCGCTGATAAATGGCCCCTTTTTCTAGGAGAATCACAGCTCCTTGGGGTTCATTAAACTTCTTTTTCTTTTCTCCCTCAGCATATACAAAGGAGAACAGGGATAAAAAAATCGTAATTATTTTATAATTAAAATTCATTCAATGTTTTCGTTTTTCATTAACACACCCTCAGTGATTGATCTTGTTACAATGTCACCTTAAAATTAACTTGCAATAAAACCCTAAATTCTATCGTTCCACTGCATCGCCACCTTCATGTGTCCTCTTTATCTTGGCTAACCAATATTGAAAGTATTCCTTCCCAAGAGCTTTCGCTTTTTTTAATTCTCGTTTTGATAAGTTTCCCTTAATCTCTTCCCAAGTATTTTTCTCTACCATGGGGACTTGAGTACTGGAGGAGGCTGCATGAAGCCATGCATAAGCTTTTATATAATTTTTTCGAACACCTTGTCCTTTAAAGTACAGTATTCCTAATTTTAATTGAGCTTGTACATAGCCTTGCCTAGATGCAAGTAAATACCATTTACCCGCCTCTCTATAATCCAAGGTAACACCATGGCCAAGACTATACATTTCTCCCAATTTATGTTGTGCACGTGAAAACCCTTGATCAGCAGATAGCCTTAACCATTTCCCTGCCGCCTTTAGATCTTTTGCAACCCCTCGTCCCATATAACACATGTTTCCTAAAACGAACTGAGAATAAAAATTGCCTTGTTTCGCTGATAATCTATGCCACTTCGTGGCTGCTATGTAATCCCGTGGAACTCCCCGTCCACCATAATACATTGATGCTAAAGCACTCTGTGCTTTAGCATCCCTTCGATTAGCAGCAAGAGTTAACCACTTGAGAGCTAAATTATAATTCCTTGGAATCTGACGTCCAGAGAGATACATACTACCTAAAGTACTCTGTGCTGTTAAATCACCTTGTTCTGCTGCAAGCGTAAACCATTTAAAAGCTAACTTATAGTCCCTTCTTACATTTCGACCATAGAAATACATTTGGCCTACTTCTCTTTGAGCATCTACATCGCCTAGCTCAGCAGATTTGAAGTAGGATTTTACAGCTATATTATTATCACGAGGAACGCCTTTACCAAGCTTATACATCAAAGCTATTGAACGATGTGCTTTGGCATTGCCTTGTTCAGCCGCAAGTGTATAGAATTTCATAGCCGATTTATAATCGGCTTTTTTGTAGTAATAGACTCCCAAGGAATACTGCGCATCTGCATCCCCTTCTTCTACCCTTTTCTTTAAATCCTCGAATACTCTTACTTGATCAACCTTTGTTTGATCTTCTGCATTGATATGCTCCAACTTGTGCTCTATCTCTTTGCTGGCCCCCTTTCCTGGAACTTGTACAGGGGCCATAATTGTCGAGATGTCCCAGACTTGAATGACGCCAAGCCTATTTCTACATGCAAGTAAGTTATTGTCTGGGGAAAAAACGATAGTGGTTATACCACCTCCAAACCCATTTTTATCAAAATCTCCATTAAGAATAGCCTTGATTGTTTTAGTTGTTATATCCCAAATGGCAATTCGACCATCATCCAGATTTTTTGCTGCTGTATTCCCATCGTGAGTAATCGCATTAACTGGTTGATGAACAGGAATGGACCAACCGTACCCGTGTTTAGCTTCTCCCATTTTTTTACTGCTAGAATTAATATTATGTGGCAGCTTGATGACTCTCATTTTCTTACGGTATGGGTGATCCCAAAAAGTAAGTTTATTTTTTAGTACAGTAATTTTCACCGTTTTCGTATTTTGGCTGAATGAAACTTTCGCATTTTGTCTATCATAAACTCCTATAACTTTGATCGTTCCAACAAGTTCGCCAATTATTATATTCCATACACGACATTCCCCATTAATACTCAGAGTTGTAATTGATCGTCCATCCGAAGAAAATGCAATTGATGACATTGGATCTCCTTTGCTACCAAGAGTAAGCAGATGTTTTTCTTTTTCTGCATCCCAAATTTGTACTGTTCCGTCTCCGATACATATAGCAAAATTATTGCCATTGGATGAAAGGGCCACTTTGCATTGCCCCCATTTTCTCACCTTAATTTTCTTTTGTAGTTTATATGTTTTCATGTTCAATAACTCTACCAATCCTTTAGATCTAACTGCCAATATTTTAGCATCCTGTGAAATACTTATTGATTGGGGAGCTTTGTCAAAGGGAATATATTTTTCTAACTTTCCGCTTCTAGCATTCGAAACTAATATTCCACGACGATCAACCCTCTCACTACGACTAAATATTTGCTATCGGCAGTAAAAATAACAGAACTTGCATGAACAGGTGCCTTATGAACAATCTTCGTGAGCCGATCAATCTTTGGCACTTTATCAGAAAACACTAAATACTGCGATTCAGGTTTAGCCTTAGGCTTCTTGATTTTAGAGTCTGGCTTTGTTTTTTTTTCTGGACTAGGCGCAGGCTTGTCCTTCTTTGAACAAGCAACAAAGATACAAATGAAAAGAATTGATAAAAAGAGCCGCATATAATCTCAGATCCCACAATTTTATAGTTCAGCTTGTACTGTAGTATAATTCTATTGATTAATCAATAGATTATTATCCGCCTCCACGTTTGTCTCATTCACCCGTAGATTGATACTGTAGCTCATCGTACGAATGGATGGCTACAAAGTTCCGCTTAGATTATCAGCGCTACGGACCAGTATTTAGCTATCTCTGAGCTTGCTTGCATCCACACCGAAGGCTGATAAGAGTGCGAAAGAACTCATGGTCCGGGCATACCAATGCCGCACTCAAATTCATCAAATGGATTTCGTACAATGCCAGAAAAGCTCCTGTCTATTCAGTTTTAAAATACCAGTCCACATAATTAACGTCTTTTATTATATCCAGTTCAACTGTTTAAAAAACTGTTCCAGCTTATTGGCACAATCGTCAAATGCCTCGTTTCCATAATTAAAAAATCCATGTCCCATTCCCTCATAAATATGAAGTTCACTATATGCGCCAACTGCTTCACATCGTTCTTTCCAATCTTGTGCAGTCGATACCGGAATAAAATCATCTTCCGATCCGAGCACAACAAAGCTTGGTGGAATCATTTCAGAAATATTATGTAATGGCGAAAAGCTTTCCCAGTAATCCTTCACGCGCTCATGCCCCCAAGCACCTGGCCCATTATCATACACAGGATTAAACAATGCGAGGGCATTGGGACGGTAAGACGTATCTGAATTCTCAGATGGATTCTCAAGACCAGAACAGGTCGCTATGGATGCTGCGAGATGGCCACCCGCACTGCCACCACCAGCGGCTAAGCGATCAGGATCGATCCCTTCAGAATCTGCATGCTCACGTAAATAGCGAAGCGCTGAAACAGCATCTGTCACACAGCATCGAGGATCAGTATCATGCTTGGACTCAATACGATACTCTGCACAATAGACTTGGAGTCCCAATGCAGCTAAGCGTTTTGCAAATGGATAGAACTGGGTTGGGCTCCCACTAACCCAACCACCACCAAAGAAAAAGGCAATTGCGGGAACAGGCGCATCCGAATCGCGCTGTGCATCAAAGCGATGTAAATTAAGCTCTGCTTGAGGCGTCTCTTTATAGGGTATGATCACATCTGCTGATGCTTCATTCCTCGCTGCTCGGTCTGCAGCTCCTGTGTCGTTTTGCATTTGGCCTTCCTCAATTAATAGTTATGCCTGATGACCATAGCTCAACAATAGCAAGATCACAATTCTGGCTCAGATCAGTATGCTAGAAATGCTCCATTCAATTGTAAGTTCATTTGATAAACAGATGCTTGGGAGAAATAATTCTTACTGTGCAGACAATTGTAAAATTGCCAGACCCACTGCCAATTTGGACTCTATCTGAAAATTTCTTTCGCCATACTGACGAGCTTGATCCAGGTACTGCACACGGATGGTTTCCCGTCCACGAATTTGTAATTTAGCATCCTTGAAGCGTTCATCCCCCTGGAGCAACATGAGATCTGTATCGATACTACCAGCAAAAATTCCCGTATTCTCCCCGGTTTCTTCCAGAAATGCTTCGAGCATATCGCCATTTTCAGAGCTGACTGAAATTTTAATTTTATCGGGCTTCTTTTGGTTTAAATTCATGTCCATATCCGTTACCTGAATACCCAGAGGCTCTCCGGGCAAAATGGTTTTTAAGGATTTTTTTGTACCCGGTTTAATAAAGGCGATTTCTGCATCCGTACCAAGCAGCAGTAGATCCCCCCATAGACTTGGTGATTGAGAAATATTTTTGCCCAGGTTCGAGGTCCAGCGATAATGCAATTTTTCGCCATTATGGGTGCTGTAATTAAAGGCAATAATACCGCCAGGGCGTAATTCACTTTTCTTAAAAAATTCTACTGGTAAAAATATCTCAACACTATAGCCCCTGGGTTTGGCAATTCGTTTAACGCCCATTAAGGCTTGAGGACCAGTCCCGCCCAGTTTGAATTTAAGTTTTGTCCCTTTAGTCGTGGCCTCACCGCCAAACCAATCCCCACCTTTAACCTTGCGTCCATGTAGTGACCCAAGCGGCCAAAAGAAAAATTGCTGGGTATCAAAGGTCCGTTTATTGCTCCGCTTATTACCAAAGTCAACAAAAATTTCCAGGCAATCGTTTGACCAAAATTGGCCTTTCGCAGCCCAAAATGTATCTGAGGGACTTGCCATGCGGTAGGCAAAATATAAGCCCTTGGCATTCCATTGAACCATTAAATATTTATTTCGTTTCCAAGTTTCCGGAATGGTTTTCTTTCCCCACTCACTTTTTTTATGGACGCCAGTTAATTTAAAAGGCTCTATATCTTTCCATTCAGAAAGGTCGCCATCTACTGTCGGTGCTTTCTGAGCTAAAACGGCCCCGCCATAGTTAAGGGTTTTATAGGGTGACTTATATAAGGTCCTTTCCTCACCGTTATCTTTATCTTCCTTTTTATCTTTATCTTCATCTTCTTCCAGGTCTTCAACGAGAATATTGGCAATACGATTTTGACTTAATTTGTATAATGCTTCAGATGTTTTACTATCAAGTGGCGGCGCAGAAATAACCAACTCATCCTTTCCCCGGTCTTTCATTTTCAGCATTGTGTCTTTGTATTTTTTCATACTTACATCGGATCCTCGATATAGTCTGACTCTTTTTGCCTTGGAGAGTTTGGTAGCGCCGATGGAACTAAGGCTCCTGCTAAGATCAATCAAGGTCTTTTCTCCCCCCTTACTACTCATTTGACGACCAAGCTTTCCCTGGGCCCTTTTTACCGAGGCAAGGGCCTTTGCTGATTTTCCGCCAGGGGTAGCCATTTTAAGCATTCCTTTATTCGTATTCATTGACTGGTTTAATTTAGTTTTAGCAATCTTTGCCAGTGAATCAGACACTTTTTTCTCTATTCCAGATTTGCTGCTTGCTCCTCCAGATTTGTTGCTTGCTCCAGATTCCCCTCCAGCTTTTCCTCCGGTCTTAGATTTACTCTTTGCTTCAGATTTAGTTCCCCCCTTGTTGGCGCCTAATGCGTCCGCAGCCTTACCGGTCAATTTGCTAAACGCCGATTTCTTCAGATTGGCACCCTGCTTAACCATCGCTTCAAATGCCTTATCACCCATTTTTTTCACAAAGGCTTCATCGGGTTTATAGCCCTGTTTCTTCAGTCCTTCACGAGCAGCATTTTCCGTTTCATTACGAAGTTGGGCAGCAAAATTCTTGGTCATACTTTTTTCAATAAATTCACTGGTCGACTTCTGGGCGAGGCTCCCTTTTTCAAGGGATTTCTTTATGGCATCATCAACTTTTTGATTGAACGTTTTCTTAGTTTCGATCATCCCTTTTTTCTGCGTGTTTATGGAACGATCCAATTCGGCCAAAGCAGCATCCGTTTTATTGGCAGTTTTATCAGCGTTTGACAATTCTTCAGTGCTTGCTTTCTCAAGCGTCGATTTTTCTGCTTGCCCTTTACTTTGCAAGGCTTGTTTCTTCTTGTGATTACTGGCAAAAATATTATTGGCAGTTTTCACCGCATCATTGGCAATCGTTTGTAGATCTTTTTTGCTTGCAGAAATATCCTCGGAAAGTTTTTTATCGCCAATATGCTTCGCAACGTTAGCGGCGAAGGTCAAATCATCGTGGGCTGATTTTAATTGTTTTTTAACCTGTCTTACTTTGTTCGCTGCGGCACTTAATTCACTTACAGATCTTTTCTTTTGTGCATCGCTAAGTGTCGGTTTTTGTGAATTGCTTTTGCTGGCCGACAATGCCGCTTTGCTAGTCGTAAGATCTTTGCTTAATTTGGCAATGGCATCGGCGATTTTCTTTGCCGCATTATCAATGGGTTTTTGCACGCCATTATTATCGGACGTTTTAAGAGCTGAAGTCTTTTTAGCCAAATCAGTACTATCGCGCTTTAGCTCCAGAATTGATTTTTTATAGTCCTTAGTTCCAGCATTAGGATTGGCCTTTGAAATCTCACGGGCCGTATCTGCAATCGTTTTTTTCACTGCATTTACTGCTTTATCAGCTTTTACTGCAGTCGCTTTGGCATCGGCACTTTGTTTATCCGCTTGGGCCTTTGCCTTATCCGCTTGAGTCTGAACCTTATTCGCCTGGTCTTGAGCTTTATTCGCTTGGGTTTTATTTTGAGCCTTATCGGCTTCGGTCTGAGCCTTGTTGGCTTGGGCTTGGGTTTGTTTTGCTTTCTGCTGGGCCTGCTTGGCATTTTCCTGTTGAGTGGCGGGTTTTTTCGCTTCTTCTCGAGCAGTTTTTAATTCGCCTTCAGCTTTCTTCAGGTTCGTGAGTGCCTTATCCAGAGATTTAGTCGCTTCAGCCTTTTTCTGCGCCTGACTCTTTTCCTGATTCAAATGATCCTTGACTGCTTTTTTAACTTCCTCATTAAGCTTTTTTGCAGTGGCAATGGACTTTTTGGCAGTATCAAGTTTTGCCACTGCCCTATTAATCCTTTTCTCTTCCAGTGCTTTAGACTTCTTGGCTAGTTTCTTGACCTCCTGTTCAATTTGGTTTTCACTTTTCTTTAGATCCTGTTCAATTTTTTTGACAAAGGCAGGAATTTTCATTTCGATTTGTTTAAGCAATTCAGCAGCAATCATTTCTTTTGATTTTTTAGCCAGTTCTTGCTCAAATTTATCCAGCAATTCCTTGTTGAATTCGGCCATCATTTCTTTCAGTGCTTCAGGGTCGGCCTCCAGGTCCATTTCCTGCAGGTCATCAAGCATTGCCTGAAGGTCCTCCTGCATATCCTCCATGACTTCATCCCATAATTCTTCGAATTCAAGCTCATCCATGTGCTCCAAGAGCAATTCTTTTATATTTTCCTGGGCCTTTTCAATCAATATTTCTTTGGCAAGTTTTTGTTTGAGTTTCTCCGCTTCATCCTCTTCTTTATCTTTCTTCTCCAAGCGAGCGAGTTTCGCCTGCTCACGCGCAAGACGTTCCTTATACTGTTTGATCATATAGGGGATTAAAAAGCTGAAGCCAACGATGACATGCAAAATCAATGCAAAGCTAAGATATTTACGAAGAGTATCACTTCTTTTCTTAAATAAACTCATCTGCTACCAGCTCCACTTTTAGGATTAAGAATAAATGACTGCGAAAGAAATACCGTCGATTTCCAAGGCATTTAAGGCATCAATAATCGCAGTTATGGTTTTATATTTTGCGTCCTCATCGCCATTGATTAATACATTTTTTACTTCCGACTCCTCAATACGCTGCTTGAGAATTTCCTGCAATTTGGCCGGATCAACAGGTTCTTCATCCGTATCGATATAAATTAAATTCTCTTTGGTCACATTAATAGTAAGGAATTTATCCATTTTGACAATCTTGGGATTTTTGGCCCTTGGCAGGGTTAAATCCAAAACGCGAGTCTCTTCATGAAAGGTACTGGTAATCATGAAAAAGATTAACAGAATAAAAATTACATCCATTAAGGGTGTGAGGTCTAAATCTGTTTTTCTCTTCTTTTTTCTACGTTTACCCAATAGTCTCATTGGCCGTCTCCTTATCGTCACCGATGGGGTCTTCCTGAGCTACTTTAACTTCTTCAAGCTCGGTATTCTCGGTATTTCCAGAATCACGAATACGTAGGAATCGCACAACACGGGTAAGGACCACATCAATCTGTTTTGAGATGTTTTCAATCTTACGGACAAAAACCCCTTCCATACTTAAACAGACAATTCCCAATAATAAGCCGCGGACGGTTGTATCCAGAGCTGCAGTAATTCCATGAGAAAGGCTGTCCTTTTTACCCGTCATATCCAGTAAATGAAACGAATACATTATGCCCATTACCGTACCTAGAAGCCCAAGTAAGGGCCCAACTTTTGCTACGATAGAAAGAATG
This sequence comes from Lentisphaeria bacterium, assembly GCA_013215875.1. Taxonomy (GTDB): domain Bacteria; phylum Verrucomicrobiota; class Lentisphaeria; order JABSQK01; family JABSQK01; genus JABSQK01. Next base: position 1,928 of record JABSQK010000006.1, on the reverse strand, counting down.
TCCATGTTGGCATTCAGACGGTCATCAACCTCTTCAGCAGTGGCTTCGGCAACTTCTTCGACTGGAAGATTATAGGCTGAATAAGCCGCCAGTTCGGTGGCCAAAGATTCAGCAAGAATCAAATCGCTTCCCTGACATTCTTTAATGACCCCTTCTAGGTCCCCATTGTCCATGTGCTTAACAATAGAGTCGGTCATCTCATCGGTTAAATACCGTTGACGTTTAAGCCTGACAAAGCGCTCAATTATAACTGCCACTGCAACGATGGAGGCGATAAGCAAGAGGATATAGTCAACAACAATTATTATTGCATACCCGCTGCCAGTATTTATTGCATTATCCAATGCTTCTTTTTGAACGAAAAAATTAATTACAAGATCCATAATAACTCTCTATTTAATATTGAAGTGGCATAGCAAATGCCAAATTTAAGTTGAATAAGAGGGGAAATAAAACCCTCAATCTAAAAGCGCCAAACAGAACACGATCAAATTCAGCAGTCTTTTGCATACATACTAATAGTATAGTAATTGGCAAAAAGTCAAGTCCGACTCGAAAAGTTTTCTATTATTTTATAAACAGAAACGGCGATCTTCAGCTTAGCTCAGCGGCAAGAAATTGAAGCGTCCGCCTAGCCATAAACAGTTGGCCATCACTGTTTAAATGCACACCATCAAAAGCTGTATAACTGGAAAGATAATCAGCATCTTCAAAAAAATCGATCAGGCCTGTATTATTGTCTTCTGAAAGGCGTTTGATCATCTGATGGTAGTCGGTAAAATGGGCTTCTGATACGGATCCCCGAGAGACTTTGCAGGGACTGGCCAAGACCACCTTTGCGTTTGCCTCAAAACAACGTGTGATCATTCTCTGCACCCGTTCCTGGTAACCGTCGGGGCTAATTGTGGGCTTTCCATCCTTATTTGTGGCTGCATCATTTACGCCGAATTTAATGATGACCCGATCCGGGTTGTGGGCCATAACATCCGCTTCCATTCGGTCCAGACCTTTTTGGCTGGTATTCCCTCCAATGGCCGCGTTATGAATAGTGAGTGGTGATTTTCGGGCCGCAAAAAATGCCTTGAGAATATCTGGGAAAGCTGCGTGCGCGGCCCAATGAACAGAGCTCATGAGTGAATCACCAAAAAATACGATCCGTTCCCCGGGCAATGCGGAGAGTTTTGAATCCAGTTTTTCCAGCTCAGGAAATGCGGCCAATTCCTCAGCAAGTTTGCTAGCATCACGAACACCCTGTCGTTTTTCGCCCCATATATTTATCTTAAGCAGGGCCTGCTCAATTTCAAAAATATCTTCCGGAGACTGCCCCAGCTCTTCAGCAATCCGGTGCACGACCATCGGATCCAAGCCCAATTCCAAAAAGGTGATAGGCAGGGATAAGCTGTGAGCCATCTTGATCAGTTCAGGGGTCAAGTAACTGTCGTTCTCAGATTCAAGGGTCGTGGCTACTAGGCGCGAAAATGCCATTAGTGAATCGGAATCTGCTGTACAGTGCGTCGCCAGTGCGAGTTCCAGGTCTGCTTCTTTCATTCTGTAAAAATTGTCCTTTCGAATCCTAGGATTAAACCTCGAATGCTGTGGTTAACGATTAACTAATTACGAAATTGCTTGGATAAGTTAACTGATAGGAATCTTTATTTTTCTTCATGGGCTAAAGATAGTGTTGGATTGGTGGAAGTCCATGAAATCATTGTTTTGCAGTATGGGACAGGGCGTAATACTTCCGTACGTATCGGTCATTTCCCAAAAAATGATTTATGAATTAACCAAGCTAGAAAAACTCAATAATTAAGAGTAATGTAGAATAAAGAGTTAGCGAGGAATCATGAAAATCATAATTTGTCTTTTTATATCGGTTATTTTTGTCTCTTGCAAATCGACTACCGATATGACAATTCCAAAGAAAGACC
>JABSQK010000599.1 GCA_013215875.1 Lentisphaeria bacterium | reverse complement strand
CTGTATTTGGAGAAGTAAATAAACCAGGTGAAGTAGAGCTTTCTGAAAATACAAATATATTTGAAGCACTTGCAAAAGCTGGTGGTCCAAACCTTGAAACCGCCTCTCTATCTATTCACATCACTCGCCAGACAAAACAGGGTCCTATTTCAATGAATTTTGATTTAAGAGATGGGATAGGTAAACTCACGAATCCTGCAGAATGCGGAAAAACAAACTGCCATCAGGGTATCCCCTATATACAGGCAGGAGATGTCATATGGGTAGATCGAAAAAATGGTCTGGCTCTAAAATGGTGGATAGATTTGATCTGGAAGTTAGCATTGTTCGGTATATTTGTCGAAGCAAGTCTAAATTTTGCAGGAACATCATGAAACAAAATAGAATTCAAGTTGAAAATTACCATGAAAGCGGAATATTGGCTCAAAAGATTCTTGATTCAGGTATCCGGAAATTAGCAGTTGTTAGTTGTGAAGACTATGCTGGTAAATCAACTCTATGTAGGATGCTTGCTTTATACTTCATGAATCAAAAAAGAATACCAGTCAAATTATGTGAGTTTAATATGAGGCATCCTAAGCATATCCTCAATGATTTAACAAATAAATCCAAGAAGTCGGATTTGCAAAACCCAATATTGGAAACTTGCACTCCTCCACAAAATTTTATGCAATTGTCTTCTTTCGAAAGGCAAAAATGGTTACAACAAAACCTAGATTCAGAAGACCCTGATCAGATAATTATAATTGATACATCCCCCATTCATATTTACAACCAAAATAATATTCACCCGATACATTTAAAAGAATTTGTAAATGATTTTATCATAGTGGTAAATACCCATACTACAACACATTCAGATTATCTAGCTGCAGCTAAAATTTTTGAATCAAACGGAATGACAATTCTGGGAACGGTATTAAATTATCATTTAGGCCCCCATGTTAAGGATTACGCATCTCTTACGCATTGGCGCGAGATATGGCAGAAAATTAAAATTCTGACAAGAAAATTTAATGTAAAATTAAAGTTAGCATTTAGGAGTTTAATCAAAAATAATCCTGGTCTAGAAAATGGTAGATGAAAGGATTAAAAGACAGTTCCCTATTGTTTGGAGGGTGCTGAAACGGATCAGGTGGTGGCTTGTGATGATACCATTACTGACTGGCCTTGGATCTTATATATCTACATATTTTATGCAAGATCGTTATGAGAGTTCAGAGACGATAAGTCTTCAGGATGAAGCGACATTTAACAACCTACTTGAAGACCTTGTAGCCCCAGTAGACAATAAAGCAAATACAGTCTCTGCGCAGTCATTGATTATCACGTATCCGGTGCTCGAACGCATTGCGACAAAGGGTGATCTTCTAGATGAAAACATCAGTGAACCAGATAAAAGACTGATACTCAACAACATTGCGTCGAATCTTGAAATAAATCAAGATAGAGAAACTCCTGAAATAGTTACTCTTATCTATACAGCTCATGATAGGTACCTGGCTCAGAAAATGGTAAAAATATTTTCCAGAGAATTTCTAAAAGAAACTTTGAATATGCGTAGGAAAACGGCTCAACTTGCAGTCCAGTTTTTGAAGAATAGGCTCATAGTTATTGATTCTCAGTTAATTGATGCGAGGCAGACTCTTTCAGTTTACAAAACTGAGAATCTATTTTCTCTACCTGATATTTATCTCGATGGCAGCCTTAACCTGATGGAAAGTAAAAAAAGTTTGATGGAGTCTGAATTAGAATTAAAAGAAATAATTAGCCAACTAGAGTTACTCAGGGCTTCTATAAGTGAATACAACCCAACCCTTAACCAGGTATATTCTAGACTTTTCAAAATTAAACAGCATTTAATTGGATTGCGATTTTCTTTTACCGAAAAGCACCCAATAGTAATTAGGAATGTAATGATGAAAATTAAACTTGAAAAGCTAGCTGAGAGAATT
>JABSQK010000598.1 GCA_013215875.1 Lentisphaeria bacterium | reverse complement strand
GCCAGTACTCGTTTACAGGGCCAAACTCATTGAGCTTCAGGCGCTGAAAAAAGTTGAGATCATACCATTCGCGCTTATATAAGTCGATTATTTGTTCAGCCTTTTTTTCAGTACAGCCAATTTTTTCATAATCAAATTTGCCAAACCCTTTTGTTCCACAGCGACCATGGAGGCAGAGTACCTCTTCACCGGAAAAGGTCGTCCAGAAACCGTTTTCGCATTTGAGCTCGGTCCATTGTTTAAATGATGTTTGGTGCACCTGTGTGAGTGCCTCCATGGGAAAGAGAACGACCTTGTCGGTCTTACCCATTTTTTGCACGGCAATATTCCAGGAAAAGATATCGCCGACATCTTTAAAAATTGTTTCGCCATCTTTTTGTTGTTCTTCTTTTGCCCGGTAAACGATACTCATGTAATAGTCGATGACATCTTCCCAGTGTTCAGGAACAAGTACCATTGGGGTATTGCAATGGAATTTGTTCAGCCGAGTTTGGCTCTCGAATATGGGTTGCTCATTTAGTGTATGTTTGGGCCCCATGTTCCATTTGAAGCGCTCATTGCAATTGATCATTAAATCGGTGCCATTGATCAACTGAAAATAATTTTTGAAATTTTCCGATACATAGAACAGGTCTGCATCCATGAGACAGGCGACATCGTAGTCACGACCCATTTTTTTCATATAATAGTAACGGCCGCTTTTTGTAATATTGGAATTACTCCAGCGGGTTTCTGCGGCAATCTCCTCTGTATCGAGTTTGATTGCCCGTATCTTAAATGGAAAATCAGTGATGGCCTCGAGGTAGTCATCGAGAAAATCATAATAAACCAATACCAGTTCGAAATCCACCCCGATGTGGATATTGCGTTTTTCAATGCTGTTCAACAAGGCATTGAGATATGGAATATAGCCTTTGTTACAACTGACAAATAGTCCTACTTTCATCGTTTAAACATGTCCCTGTTATAGTCGTATTCACGGTTTTTATTGAATATGGCAATGCCACGATTACTCATTACCAGCTCACAGACCCATCCGTCCTCTTCGGTGATACATTTGCTCGTATTGCGTTCGCCCTGGCGTTTAGCATCGTGCATGATAAACAGTGTGCTGCACTGCATAGCCCGCTGACAGGATTCGAGGCGGGGAAAATCACCAGCAGCAGGCGGTGAATCCACATGCACAAAGTCTGCTTCCTCGACAATAAACTCATCGAAATGTCGAATTGTCACATTGGGAAAATCCTTAAATGTCTCGAGGGCAGTTTCATACCATTTAGGGTGGGGTTCGTAAGAGATTATTTCGAGCCCCGGATTTTCAAGAAAAGCCCATGTGGAAGAACCGGGACCAAATTCGATGATCTTCTTTATTTGATTTCGACTAATAAAATCTGCATACCACGGGTATTCAGATTTGCAGATAGCCGCTTGGGCAAATACCACATCGTCAATATATTTAAGTTGCATTTAATTCCTCATAGTAGTCATAGTCAAATAAAAACTCGTGCACATGGCGTATCACATCTTCGTGGGAGATCATATCGAGGCATTTTGGAATCGTTTGTCCGCTTGGGCCTTGCACCGGGTTGAGACATAGTGACTTGTCTTTGTCATCGCCATCACCCAAAGCTTCTACGCGGGATTTCCAGCAGCCACCAAG
>JABSQK010000597.1 GCA_013215875.1 Lentisphaeria bacterium | reverse complement strand
TTTGCACCATTTGCAATCAGCAGAGCAACGATTTCTTCATTCTCAGATTTTACTGCCAGGTGAATTAATTCATTTGATTTGCTGTCTGCTTTATTTATGCGATCGGGATGAAACATTAAGCCATACTTCAACTTGGTATAGTCACCATCTTTCACTAATTTAATAAAGTTAAACTCTTTTGTTTTATTAAACCCGACTACACCGGCAATTACTGCAGCGATTGCCAGGAAGATTCCAAGTACAATAAAAACAACGATGATTTTCAACATATGCCCTTTTGATTTTGCGGGCTTTGTTTTTGCTACTTCTTTAATTGTTAGTTCTTCTTCCATTGGCGGTAATTCCGGAGCCGCCATTACGGCTAAATTTTTAACTACAACTCCATAGAATTCAGCGGATTCTTCAACAATGCGCGTATTGCCCATGAGATTTGTTTCGTGTGTAAGGCATTCACTAAGTTCGAGTAAATAAAGTAAATAGACATTAGAGGCTTCTGTTACCATCTTAGTCGTAACTTGAGTTTTAATCGTTACGATCAATGTATTTGCATCTATCTCTGTATCAGCAGCGAATGCATTGGCCATCAGCTTGTCCGCGCCAGAAAGAACTTGAGCCAGAATTGTCTTAACGGTTGCCTGTTTACAGCCCGCTTCAAATGTTTTAGTAAATTCCACTAATTTCTTTTTAGCATCTTCCGGGGAGAACATCTTGCGTGTATTTCGAACAGCCGCAAGAATTAAAAATGGGGCCATCAATATTTCATCTGGTATTGCACTCTCTGATTCACTCATATATCTATAACCCGTTATTTTTTATAATACTGCCAATTCAAGATTTGCTTATTTGCCAAAAATTCATTTTCTGTTTTAAGTATAGCTAAGGTAACAGCAGGCATTTTTATGTCAATTAGTTTTGCTATAATCTGATGCTGTTCAAGAAAGTATTCATTTTCGGCATAAATCACTGAATTTCCATAGTTCTGCAATGTTTCTTGGCGCAACTCAGGCCGAATAAAAACAGCTGTTTTTGTCGCTGTATTCACTTCGATGAGCTGCTTGCCGGCAACTATTAGAACGTTTTGTTCCTTGCTTAGATACGCATGGCCTCTAATCATAGCAATACTTGCCAAATGACGAGCTGTCAATTCCTTTGTGGATCTCTGCAACTCAAAGAATATATTCAGCGGATCGTCACTCGTCTTTATACGTGCTGCGATACGCGATTTCTTCTTAAAGACTGGCCAGAACTCCAGTTGTTTATCTGAGATACGAAAGTCATAATTATCAACAGAAAATTGACGATTATGAATTAAGATTAGATCAATCACCGTATTCGCATGTATTTTACTCAAGAGAAAATTTGCTATTTCCTGAAATTCTTTCCAGTCCGATTTTCTGTAGGCAGTTTTGAGCGCCTCGATCATGCCTGTTTTATTTTCGAATATCAAGCGTTTTCGTATGCGTTCACTTGTCTTGTCATATATTGCTGTTCTAGCATCCTGCAATAGTTCCATGCGCCGTGCTGCCAGGACAGAGATGTAATACCATTGCAGGGAGACAATGCTGTTCGTCTGTAAACTAATTTCTCTCCTAAAATAGCGCGATGCTTCATCCGGATTATCATCAAGCATATGGTAGCGCCCTGCTATTTGATTCAAACCAGGATAGTTAGGATTTATAGCCAGTGCTCTTTGAATCGTTTGCCAGGCATTTTTGTGCTGAAGCTTAAGTGATAATGATGCATTGAGGAATGCAGCTTTAATATTTGCCGGGTTATGCTGTAGAGATGCAGTACAAAAGTCATAGGCCTTATTATTTAGATTGCGTATTTTTGCCTGGCGTGCACGTCGGTAAAGATATTGAGATTGTGTAATGGGCAATGCTATAAACAGGGCCAGTGAAATAAACAAGACCAATGCCAAAGGGAAAAGGATGGCTTCTTTCTTTTCAAATATCTTTACCCTATCCGGCTTTAGCGGGAATGAGCTCATCCAGCAAATGCCCAGTGCAATAAGCCAAAGAATGTTCCCCACACCATTATTTATACCCTTATCAAACATACCCATCAAAAACCCTGTTAGTGCAGAGAACTGAGCAAGCTGCACAACCATAGGATTTAAATTATTATTTCGGAATAAGGGGATGAGCAATAAAGCAAAGGCCAGCATCGCTGGTAGTCCTGCTACTGCGGCAATCTGCAATAGTTCATTATGCGAGTGCTCAGCACTCTCACCCGCCACCGCCCTGTCAAAATAATCACTGCCCGCTAACTCGGGCTGAATCGATGAAAAGAAATTGCCCGGCCCGCAGCCATTTAGCGGATTTGCCAAAACAAGTCTGGCGGTGGCACTGAATAATGGAATACGCACATCTTTTTTTTCATAATCAATGATGCGTTCAGATAAGACAAATAGTGAGCCTGCAAAGCAGAGTATTATACAGAATATATAAAGAATACGCATTGAAAGGCTCTTTATTTTATTCAGTACAAAGAAAAGGACATAGAGCATAACAGCCAGCCAGGCGGCCTTGCAATTGCAATGATACAGAATAAATACGGAGACAGTTAATATAATAAGTGACGAAAGATAATAGGCATGCTTCTCTTCTTTGAAGCGGCTCTTTATTAAACGACCGCTCAGATAAACCATCCATGGGCATGTAATTAAAATAATCAGTGCCAGCCAGTTGGGATTCAGGCTAATGCCTGTGGGCCATTGGTTTTGTATTATTTGAAGCACTGCATATAGCGTAGTGACAATCCACACCAAAGAAAACAGAAACGAAAAATGAATAGCGCTGAGCTTTTCTTTTTGCAGCAAGATGCATGTACCCAGTGGAATGAGGATATAGGATAAATAATAAAGGGTGTAATAGGCATTACTTGAGTCACTGATAAGATGAAAAACGAGCATCACTAAAAATACCAGTATACAGACCCCGTTTAATTTTGAATAGCGCAGCTTGTTGAAAAGAATATAACTTAGTGCCAGCGCCGACAATAAGATATTTACTGGAAGCTGCCAAAGATATGCATTACCATGACTCGCAATTGGCATGAAATAAATACACAGCCCGGGAATAAATAAGAAAAATGATATGGCGTAGCGTCTGCTATCCTTAAAATTGGCCTTTACGAAGGTGCATAACAGGGCCAGAACGGTAAAAAAGAGAAGCCCGCCTAAGCGGTATTCTTGTGTATCCCAGGGAAGATCTGCACCGAGCAAGGCGGCGGGAAAATAGGCAAGTATACTGAGTACGGAAAACCCGAGTAGTGCATAAACTATGACCTGAGACAAACGTTTATTCTTTTGCATATTTCTGCAATAATTTCAACATTTTCTGATCGAGCTTATGGCCGCCAATATTCTTGTATTTTACATCGCTCCGCTCACTGTCTACTACGCCAAAGGGCCCGCGAAAATTCCACATAGCCCAGCCCATCTTCATTTCTTTAAACAATTTCAAATGATCTTCCATCCAGCGCAGTGTCGCTCCATGCGGGGTTTTTTTGAAGACGCCAAATTCCCCGACAAATACGGGATGGTTTTTAGATACTTTTTTCCAGGGATTATAGAGATATTCTTCTATATCGCGAATGCCGTACTGAATTTGAGATTTCAATGCTTGTTCTTCAGCAGGCAAATAACTGATCTTATAAAACTGCTTATCCTTCCATTTATTCATGCCATTGATAAACAGCTTTCGGTCATCACTTAATCGCAGTAAATATATACCGCCTATCAAAATCCAGTCGCCGGCATCATTGGCAATGGTAATTTCTTTAGTACCAGCAGGGATTCTACAGCCGACAAAAAGATTGTACTTATTTTGATATACATCCCATTCTTTTTTATAGACTTCTTCTGTCCATTCACCCTTGCCTTTCCCTGGAATTATTTCACGTGTAAAGACTTTTTTCTTATCTGCATAGACCACCAGAGTCCCTTTTACTGAGACCTGTTTTATATGAAGGGTGAGCCAATGGTCCTTTTTTATTTCACCGACAATTTGTATGGTCTTCTTTTTGTCTTTCTTTTGAGGTCCAATTATATAGCCATTGACCATTGCCTGTGGCCACAAGGGGTATTCGAAATGCTCAGAATCCTTTACCCAATCTGCCTTATAATGGGTAAAGTTGAACGGTGAATAGCCGCGGGTTGAGTAAATAATCCCCTTTTTCTCGGCTGCCAGTACAGGGTCTTTGCCATAATTCAGTCCATCCAGCATAATAAGTCTGTCATCATCAATGGCCCGAATTGCTTTAATCAAGGAATCTATCACAGTCTTATAACTGTCTAGGTCATTCGTAACTGGCTCATTAAAAAGGTTGAAGCTGATCTTATCACCAGCAATATCTTTATAGCGTTCGGCAAACATCTCCCAGTGCTTAATACATACTTTCTGGGTATTTTTATTTTTCCAGATATTTGTCTTTTCAACAGGTTGAGCAACCGTATAGCCCGGAGCCCGGTGAAAATTGAGCGTGATATGTATTTTGTATTTCAGGGCCCATTCTATTGCTTCGTCTATATCACTCAGCACCCTGTCATTAAATTTAGTCCAATCATCTTTTACAATCCAACAGCGGTAATCCAATGGCAATCGCACATAATTAAAGCCCCATTTATGAATCATTTTGAAGTCCCAGTGGTCATATTTCCCATTGGCCCAGAATACATGCATCTTATTTGTCAGGTTAAACCCGCGCCAGTGCTCGGATTGAGCAGAACAAGTTAAACCTGCAAACAGTGCAATAATCAGAAAATGCTGCTTTAATTTAATCATAGCTTTATAGTACATTGAATATGGACATTTGCCCAGTAAGTAGCATATTTATATTTTCTTAACAACGAATAAAACAAAGCGCGTAACGTTTAATTTATCATGTTAAATAGTTATATAAAGTTTACAATCATTAGCCTGTGCATCTGCTACTGTCAGGCAGCTGAATTGCCATTTAAATCGGGCGAGAAGCTGAGCTACAAGTTATACTGGTCTAAGATGAATGTCGGCACCTTTCGCAGCGATATTAAAAAAGACCGTATCATAGATGGCAAAGCTGTTTGGCACTTCACGATGTTAATTCAGACAAATAAAAAACTGGACAAAATTTACCCGGTGCGTGATTATCTAAGTGCCTTTTGCCAGAAAGACGTAAAGCGCTCACTTAAATATTCCGTAAATCAAAATGAAGGTAAAACACAACGTATAATAAATCTAAACTTCGATTGGGACAAGAAACAGCTCACCTACATAAAAAATGGCAAAGTGAGGCGCCAGAATAAGCTAAAGAAAGATTACATTGACCCACTATCCTTATTTCATGCACTCAGGTCGCTTGATCTAAAAATCGGTAAAACTGAAATAATTAAAGTTACTGATGGTAAAGTATTTGTTGAAGCCAAAATAAATGTAATAAAAAATGAGCGTATCAAGATTGGCAAAAAGGAATATGATTGCATCTTGATTCAACCGGATATATCAAACTTAAAAGGTGTATTCGAAAAAAGCAAAGATGCGGTAATAAAAATTTGGTTAAGTAATGATGAGCGGAAGATTCCGCTCAAGTTCAGTAGCAAAGTAGTTATCGGCGAATTTTACGCGGAATTAGAGAACATTGATAAATTACCAGGAAATAAAAAATGACTAAG
>JABSQK010000596.1 GCA_013215875.1 Lentisphaeria bacterium | reverse complement strand
TGTTTTTTCCATTGCATTCTCCTTTTTTTGAGCAATAGAAAGGAGGTCGCATAAATCACGCAAGACTGTAAAAGATCTATTCCAAGGGGGCTTAGGGAAGTACCGGAAGGTAGTTTGCGCTGTAAGCGCATTTGTTCAACTTATTCTTCTGCCCTACGTCCTAGTATTGGGCTGTTTAGTGGATAATCTGGTGTGACTCTAGAAACTCCTAAAAACTTGCCCTTGTTTAACCCACTTTTGTATCAATATACCACAATACCGAGTATGAACAACCCGAATAAGTAGTGTTGATAGACCCATGCATGATCCTGGGGTTTTGAAAAAATTTCTACACCCCAAATCCTATAAAATCACCTTCTAAAGCTCCAAAGAATGGTCATATCTTACACTTATGTCGTAAAATGGACCTAAATCGGGTATGAACACTCCAAATAGGGTTACTCCGCCCCAAAGGGCTGAAGCTGGAAGACTCAATATTCTTTTTGGTATGAAGTGACGCTTTTACGGACGAATTTTCCCCTGACTTGGAAACAAATTTATTTCACTTTGTTACAACTGATCAACTTCTTTGCTGCGCTTTAAAACAAATCTTCTTGGCCGGTGAGAATTGCTTCCACATTAAATTCGCGGATGCTGGCCAGGGTTCGAGCGATAGGGGCAATTTGTTTTTGCAGATAGTGATCGTAATCAATCGGAAAATCGACTTTCTCTATTGGACGAGGTCCATCAGTTGTTAAAACATAATGAATGAGACCCGACGGATTTTCCATAAGCCGGGCAGCTTTCACATGAGGCGGGGTGGATTTTGTATAGTCCTCGACGGGTTTACGTAAACGCTTGCGGTAGACTAGGGCGTCATCTAATTTTCCAGTTTTGAGATCGCGAATAACCTGCGAAACACAGTCTTCAAGTTCCTGTGACGAACTGTCTGCAAATATATGATCCAGCAAATCGCGCTGGAGTTGTTGTGCCATATCTGTCCAATCATGGCGAATCGCTTCCATGCCGATGATTTCTACCGAACGTTCTCCGGCATCATTAACAACATGTCCGGCATAGCCCTTTGCCCTGCCCTGTTCCTGGCTGCCACGGGCTGGCGGCAAAACCAGTCTGCGATAATATTTTTCGAATTCAAGATCGAGATATGAATCGAGTTTATACTCATTGCGAATTTTTTCCTGTATCTCTTTATTCAGCCACTCGCACATTTCATTGCCGCGAGCAATCGCTTCGCTATGAGTAATTTCCGGGTCCAGTCCGGCATCGACAAATAATGAATCTGTATCGCCATAAAGAACAGTCGAACCATTTTCTTCTAATAGTGCTTTTGTCCACTTAAGAAAATGATGCCCAAAGCTGGTAATTGCTCCGGCTAGCTGACGACTGGCGAAACGGCAACTACCACCCAGCACCCCATAAAAAGAGTTCATGATTATTTTGTACATGTAGGATGCGACAGGATCATCATCTGCCTTTGCCTGACTGCGTCTTTCGAAAAAGGTTTCGAGCATAGCAGGTAGTATTGCATGCTCACGCGAAAAAATTGCCGCGTTGGGTGCGACGATTATATCATCATCATCCTTCCCGGCTGCGGCATGGCCCTGCGGATCAATATTAAAGGTGCGCATGATCGATGGGTATAGACTCTTAAAATCGAAAACAAAAATATGTTTGTAAAGTCCCGAATCGGGGGTGAAGACAAGTCCGCCTGGTGCACCCTGTAGCTCACTACGGTCGACGCCGAAACTGGGCGCAACAATTTTCCGGCGGTGTAAGTCGGAAATATATAAGAAGTCAAAAGCTGCCACACTTCCCCATGCACCTTCAAGCGACAGGCCAGTAAGATTCGTTCGCTTTAAAGTAAGTTCGAGAATATTTTGGTCCTGCAAGATTTCTTCAATTAGCTCTAAACCCCTTTTATGGAATGCAGCCCAGCTTTCTTTCTCTGCATCATAAACCCATTGCTTATCCAGCAGTTCGATCGCAAGGTTTTCCAAACTCATATCTTCAAATGAAATGATATGATTTAGTGAGCCGGCAATATCGATACACTGGCGCCCTTGAATCTCATGGCCTCTTTGTCCCTTATATTTTTTTGGCGGATGATGTGTGCGGCCAATATTATAACTAAGGCCCTCGGCTTCGCAGTCCTTTTCCAGGGTATCGAGTACTGCGACAATTGACCAGCCGCAAATGATATCCGGGTCGAGCTGATGAATCGTCTTCTGAATTTCCTGGAGGTAGTCTTTGCGAGAATCAAAATCACTCTCTTGGATAATTATTGCCTTTTCTCCGTAGTTCTGCAATGCAAGAAGTTCACCATTTGGGTTGGTCGCTTTGTTAACAATAAGACTCTTAAGATCCGCATCCCAATAGTCATCTATTATTTCGGGGTTTATGTAGCTACGATTCACTTCGCGGCCGGTGGTCCATTCCCCGGTGAGGCGAACACATCTGCCGAATCCACGATGCATCATCACGTGTCGGGTATGGCGAATATCCGCTTCGTATGTTCGAATCTTCTCGTGTTCCAAAGTCTTTGTTAACTGTCGTAATCGACTATGGCTTGCATGGCTCACACGAATAACTGTTTCGCCATCCATGCTCGTCCAGTCATCATTTTCGAAGCGGCAACCGCGGGCTTGTGAAAGTGCCTGGCATTTACTCAGGTCAGACTGGCGGATATAAAAAAATGGTTGGAAGTGGTCATCAGCTATACCAAAGGTTTCACCATTTTCCAAACGACCGATCGCATAAAATACCGTGCGGCCTTTTATGTATTGGTGAAATGTCGATACGATGTAAGCACGTATGGAATCTGTATTGTTCTCTGGCATACCCTATAGTACTCGGTACACTGGGGATGAACATTGTATGTGTAAGATATTAATTAACGGCGTAGTGTCGCAGTTAGGCGTTTTGGGTTCAGTAATAATTCCAGCGCATCGACAGCCGATGAACAGAGAATATCCGCACTTTGCAGTGTTTGGACATTTAGACCTTCTTTCTGCAGGAGGCAAATTCCCAATGCTGAATCAGCCAGCATAAGTTTATCGTTGCGCCCGTTACCCATTGTCACAACAGAGTCAGCTCCCAGCTTATTTACGAAGTCGAGTTTTCCCTGATCCTGGTTATCCTTTCCCAGTATGGTCAATGTCACGGGCAGATCTTCAAGATAGTTTTTGGCTATACCAAAGGTATCGGCAGTAAGAACATGAATTTCCAAAACTTTCGAAAGCTCAATAATCAGCGGAGAAATATCCGGCAATAAAATACCATCGCAAGCCAGGGTGCCATTATAGTCGCTGACCAAATATTTCAGCTCAAGTTTTCCATGTCCGGGAATATCAGTGTTAATCATTAAAGAACCCTTTTATTTTGACATATCATGCCAGAAAATTAACCCACGTCAATACCTTTAACAGGATAAATGGTCGCCAAAAAATAACCCATTAGGCATTTTATGTTAATGTAGTCCATCTATAGTAGTAGAAACAATTTTAACTAATCAGGAAATCAGTAATGGAATTATATACAATTGAAGCGGGCAAGAAAGTTCGCATGGGTGGGCACGAGCTGGAGTTTGGCAAGGACATTGGCGAATTAAGATCGAGCAATGAATTGCTCGATGATAAGGCGGCAATGATGCAACGCCTGAAAGATGATGGCTACCTCTTCATTCGAGATTTTCATGATAAGGAACTGGTGAAGAAAGCCCGCATGGAATTATTCGAAGATTTATCCGGAAAAGGATGTCTAAAAGAGGGTACGGATATTGCTGATGGAAAATGTAGTGAGAATAGTCGTTGGGGTATGTTTGGCCAAGACGAAATAAAAGAATTTAAATCGTATTTGGATGTCGTTAATTCACCCAAGTTATTATCGACCTTTGGCGAGATGTTTGGCGGCGAGGCCACGACTTATGATTTTAAATGGTTGCGTTCTGTCAGTACTGGCAGCCATACGGGTTTTCATTACGATGTGGTTTACATGGGCCGCGGTACATTAGATGTCTATACATGCTGGATACCGCTAACAGATGTCGAGTTAGAACGCGGTTCATTGATGCTTGCACTGGGATCTCAAAAATCAGAAAAGCTAAAAGAAACTTATGGTAAAATGGATGTGGACCGGGATAATGTTCAGGGTTGGTTCTCGGATGATCCATTTGAAGTAATGGACGTTACAGGTGCCGAAATGGCTACAGCCGAATTTGGCGCTGGCGACATTCTGATTTTTGGTATGTTTATGATGCATGGTTCTCTGACTAATGTGAGCGATGACTACCGCCTGAGCAGTGATACACGCTACCAACTGACTACAGATGCGATTGATGAGCGCTGGGTTGGTGAAAAACCTATGGGCCACGGCGGTGCTGAAGTTGAAGCAGTCAGCATGAAAGACGCGCGCGAAGAGTGGGAAGTTTAATCACTCACGATTTACGAAACTCCTTTGGGCTAAGGCCTGTTTGCGCTTTTATGCAGCGCGAAAAATAATTGGGATCCGACCAACCACAATCGAGTGCCAGTTTCTGAAGTGGACTATCGCTCTCTCTTAACATACTCATAGCATTTTGCAGCCGCTTGTTCATTAAATATGCTTTGGGACTCAAAGCAAAATTCTTCTGAAAGAGTCGGGTCATGCTTGAACGGTTCATGCCAATCCAATCAGCGAGGTATTCGACACTGAGTGTCGGGTCGGACCAATGGGAATCGATATGCATTTTTATTTTATGGATCAATGCATCATTGCTTTGCATTGCGGGCCCCTTGGCCGCATGCAACAAAAGTTCATGATTAATTAATGCTGCTCGTTGTTCGCCATGGGGCGTCAAATCCGCAATGCTTTCAAGTAGCTCATCGTGCAATAATGTGGGCATCGTAGAAACGTCGTATACCCCGGCATGGTCAAAACCTAAACGAGCAATCAGTAATTCTGCTAAGTCACCATCCATCGTCCACCAGCGATAGTCTGTCTGTGGACTAAGGATCTGTATATCATGGATCATTCCAGGTAGATATAACGCGAGTTGATTCGCCTCTAGAAATTCAGTCTTTCCGTTAAATACAAATTTCATACGCCCGGATACAATCCAGAAAAATTGCAAAAAAGGACGGTCTCTCATATATTCAGAATTTGGTGCATCTAAGATATAATGCCCTACACTACGAATAGAAAATGGTGTTTCTGCTACCTTATACAGGTTGGGTCGAAATAGGCATTGACGCATAATCATATCACAAAAATCCAGTTTTTAATCACAAAAGTGCGATTTCATATACTATAGAGCAATTCATATTATACACTAAATTGCTAATAATTAAAACGGAGAATTTTTATGAGAGGCCCAAAAGTTGTATTAATCGGTGCTGCAAGCGCATTTTTTGGTCGTCAGACTATTTACAGTATGGTCACCAAAGCCGCATTAAATAATGGTACCCTAGTACTGGTTGATCCAGATAAAACAAAACTTGGCTGGCTCAAGAAAATTGCTGAACGGGCTATTTCTGCAACGGGTGTAAAACTCAAACTTGAATGTTATACAGACTACCGGAAGGGCCTGAAAAAGGCCGACTTTGTTTTGCTAGCATTTGCTGTGGAAGGTGTAAAACTACGCGGACTCGATGCAGAAGTGAGTACGAAACACGGGATGGTGATGTGCTCGGCCGATACGATTGGCCCGGGTGGTATTATGCGTACGCTGCGCGAAATTCCGCGCCAGAATATGATCATGGACGATGTGGAAAAGCTCTGTCCAAATGCCTGGGTGATTAACTGGGTGAATCCGACTTCGGCAATGGGTATTGCCATGATGCGCCACTATCCGCACATCAAGAGCATGGCGCTTTGCGACGGTCCACACAACCCACGTTTTGATAATCAACTAATGGTCGATGCGGGCATTGCCAAAAGTCCAGAGGCGATAACCGATGCGATGCGCTCGCGTACAAAGATACGTTCCGGCGGGGTGAATCATTTTAACTGGTTGGTTGAGATGACATACAATGGCAAGGATGTAACGGGTAAGATAAAAGATAAATTACGTGCAGCAAGCCAGGGAGAGCATGTGGCATCTTCAGAAAAAGGGAAGCGTAATCTGGCCAATGATATTGCTTCGCAGATTGCCGACTCGCTTGGCTTTGTGCCAAAATGCATCTGGCATACAATGGAATATCTACCGTACTGGCAAGGGCACGATGTGGCAAAGAAGGATGTATTGGCAATTAAACAATGGCAAATCTCCGTGCGCAGGGATTGGATGAATGCCTGCTGGAAAGACATGCGGGATATCGGCAGTGGTAAACGCAAGATGGACGACTTCCTAGAAAATACGGGTTCTGACCATGCCAGTGATATCATTGAAAGCATGTGGACGGGGACAAATAAGCAGTTCTATATCAACATACCTAACAATGGCTCTGTTACGAATATGCAGGACGATGATTACCTTGAGCTCTCTTGTGTGGTAGATATGCACGATGTGCGTCCCCTGCCCTTTGGCGAAATGCCGCGTCCATTACGTGGGTTTATGTACCGAGTACTCGACGAGCATGAGCTGGCAGTAAAAGCAGCTGTCACTTGCGACAGGGATGTTCTCAGACAGGCATTCTTAAGTAGTATGGTCGCGGTAAGTATTCCCGATGTGAATAACTGCATGGACGAATTGCTGCGCCGTGAGAAAAACTACCTGCCGAAAGCCTGGTACAAATAGAGCGCAAGCTCACTATGCCTCCGGCGGTTCAAGCCCCTAGTGCTTGGTGAGCTGCAAGCGAACGAGCATGTAAGTATCCTTAAGGCCGGAGTCGGCCTTAAAAATCCCCAATGATTCAAGTTCTGCGTAGAGTCTTGGTAAATTGTGAAGAACCGGTATAGTGGTTCTCATAATTTAATGCAAATAGGAATACAGTAATGCCCAGTGATCTCAGCGAGTTTATCCAGACCATATCCATCCATAATACCCATGAGCATCTCTGGAAAGAGAGCTCTTTTATTACGGGAAAGCCGGATGTACTCTCTTTGCTATTCAGCTGTTACTTGGTTGGTGATTTAACCACTGCAGGTGCCAGCCAAGATGCCATGTATGCACTAGGTGCTACAACAAACCCGGATATTCTCTCCCGTTTTAATGGAATAAAAGATGCCTGGGAACACTGCAAGCATACGGGCTATGGCGAGACCCCGCAATGGGTCGCAAAACGCTACTTCGGCATAGAAGATATTAGTGCTGAAAGTATTGCCGCGGCACAGGAAAAGCTGCCTGAGCTATGGGATAAGGGCTACCTCTACAAGCTGCTAAAAGAAGATGCAAATTATGATCATGTACAGATCGATGACTTTTGTTTTGCCTGCCATCCCGATCCCGCAGGGCCTGACTTTTTTCTTTATGATATTGCCTGGGCCTCATTAATTAAGGGTGATATCGACCTGGGAAGCCTTTATGAAGAAAGTGGTATTGAGATTACCGATCTCGAATCGTACCGCTAAACAATGTCAGCGATATTCGATACATACGCGGATTGTGCAATTGCGGTGAAGAGCCTGCATGCCTATCAGCGAACACTGATATGGGAAGAACGCAGCGATGAAGATGCGGCGAAGGTATTGGAAAAGAAGATTGCTGGCACTGCATTGAGCGAAGACGAAATGCTTTGCCTGGGCGATTGGGCATTTGCCCGCGGGGTTGAATTGTCCATCAAGCATAATCTACCATTCAAAATTCATACCGGGCATTATTCGGGAAATAATCACTTACAGATTAAGCGGGTAAGAGCGGGTCATCTCTGTCCATTGCTTATGGCCTACCCTGAAGCGCGTTTTATCTTGATGCACATTTCTTATCCTTATGATGATGAGATACTTTCCATCGCCAAACATTTCCCCAATGTCTGGGTCGATATGTGCTGGGCCTGGAGCATAAACCCACAGGTATCTGCACAATTTCTGCGGTCCTTTATTCATTCCGTGCCAATCAACAAGCTCTTTGGTTTTGGCGGCGATGTATTCGACCCGTTCACATCTGTAGCATTTTCACACCAAACTCGCAAGTGGCTCAACTGGGCATTGCAGCAAGAGGTGGATGAAAATCTGCTCACAGAAACAGAGGCAATTCACATCGTGCAACGCATTTTACAAGACAATCAGAAACACTGTTTCGATCTTGAAGGCACACGTACAGCAATTCAAACTAAACTCAATAACGCAAATTAAGGACTAATATAATGGCCAGCGATCTCAGCGAATTTATTCAAAATATAAGCATTCACAATACCCATGAACATATGAATAAAGAGCCCGATTTTCTACAATCGAAGCCGGATGTGCTTTGTGCTCTGTTCGATAATTATGTCCCTGCGGACCTGCGGACTGCGCTTATCAGCGAAGAAGCGCTCGGTGCCCTTCTCGACAAATCAAACCCCGATATCGCAGCGCGCTTCAATGGGGCAAAAGAAGCCTGGGAACATTGTCGATTCACGGGCTATGGTGAAATACAAAGCTGGATAGCCAAACACTTCTTTGATGTGGACGAACTCACTGGTGAAAACCTAGCAGCGGCCCAGGAGAAACTTCCCGAAACCTGGGACAAAGGCTATCTCTATAGCATGCTCAAGGAAGATGCAAATTTCGAGCATATCCAGACAGATGATTTTTGTGTGCCCTGTGCGCCTGACCTAGCAGGGCCAGACTTTTTCCTCTATGATTTGAGTTGGGTGAATTTTTGCGGAGGAAAATTCGATGTCAAGCAGGTCAGCGAAGCAAGCTCGGTGGAGATCACAAATCTCGATACCCTGCGCGAAGCGATGGCTGCACTATTCGATGAACATGCTGCCTGTTCCATTGCAGTAAAAAGTCAACATGCCTACGGTCGTACACTGGAATGGATCGAACGTGATGAAGCAGATGTGGCAAAAGTCTTGGATAAAAAGATCAATGGAACGGAATTAACAGTCGAAGATGAACTCTGTATTGGTGATTGGGCCTGGGCCCGGGGAGTCGAACTATCCATCAAACATAATCTGCCATTCAAAATTCATACGGGTCATTATGCAGGAAATAATTCCATGCAGATTAATCGTATCAATGCGGCGCATCTTTGTCCGCTACTACTGGCATATCCCGAAGCCCGTTTTGTTTTAATGCACATTTCATATCCGTATCAGGATGAATTGCTTTCCATCGCAAAACATTTCCCTAATGTCTGGGTCGATATGTGCTGGGCCTGGAGCATAAACCCACACAGCTCTGCTGAATTTCTGCGTGGCTTTATCCATTCAGTACCCATTAATAAACTCTTTGGTTTTGGTGGCGATTCATTTCATCCGCATTCATCTGTGGCCTACGGGCAGCAAACCCGCAACTGGCTCACACGTGCGCTGCAACAAGAAGTGGATGAGGGTATGCTCACGGAAACAGAAGCGATTCACATCGCCCAGCGCATCCTCCAGGACAATCAAATGGATTGTTTTGATCTAGTTGGAACACGGGCGGCGATTAGAGAAAAGAGTTGATAGTTGATAGTTGATAGTTTATTGTTTATAGTTTTGAAGTGAAGTGGATCAGTAGCCGCGACACGCCGTGGTGCGGAACGTATTTATTAACTGTCGAAGACAGTTCCGAATTAAAGTATGGTAGCCCAGACTAAAGGCCTGGATTTTATGCAAAGTGCCCCAGGCCTGCGACCTGGGCTAGCCTACTTAAAAGAATCCTTACTTAAAATAGCGGATGGAGATTTCGGGCCGGAGGCCACGAGGCCCAGTAAAAATGGATCGCGTTCGGAGAACCCGACCTACTTGAATGCTTTCGGCTCAGCATTCCATGCTGTCTTTGTCTTCGACAGCTCTTGAATCCCGAATTGGCTAGATCAGCGAAGCTGCGAGAAGAGCGTGGAAATACTTAAATTGCCTCCGGCGGTTCAAGCCCCAAGTGCTTGGTGAGCTGCAAGCGAACGAGCATGTAAGTATCCTTAAGACCGGTGTCGGTCTTAAAAATCTCCTATTGCTTATGCCTGCATAAGCATGGATCCTTAAGGACATCGTCCTTGAGAGCCGCGCTAGCGAAATAGAGCGAGCGTGGAGGGATTTCGGGCCGGAGGCCACGAGGCCCAGTACTACCACTTAGCTTCAAAGGCCATTTTGCCATTTCTGGCGACGGGTAATTCTGCGAGTTGGCGGTTGTTGCCGTGGGTATCGATGGCTTCTGCAGTTTTATACACATGAGCAACCAAAGCTTTCGTTTCATCGGACAAATTATCGCCGACTGAATGGGCAAGATGGGTATGGATAATAATTGCATCGCCAGGATTCATCTCCGGCTGTAGCCAATTGTCACCAATGATATCATCTTCAATACTAATTTGGTTGCTCTCACGATCATGGGGTATTTCACCTTTGAGATGCGTACCAGGTGCTATCTTTGTTGCTCCGGAACCCGGCTTTGTTTCATCCAGGTAGAGTAGGACTGCAGCGAGATCGGGGCGGTCATGGCGCTCATATACCCAGTCCTGATGCCAGCGTTGATCGCTCACATGGCCAGGCGGTTTCATGGGTATCTTTTGATCATGCAAATTTATATTGGGGCCCAGGAGATCGACCATGGGCATGACGAAGCGCTCATCCATGCAAAGTTTTACCCAGCGGTCGCCAAGCAACTGAGACGCGATAACAAAATATGCCCCCAAGGGATTTAAAGGGTCCTTACCCGCGTGCTCATTTTCATAGGGAATGCTAATCTTACAACTTCCTTCCCAGGGCTTGGCTATAATCTCGAAAAGTTCCTGACGCATCTCGGCAATTTCGTCTTCGGGAATAAGCTTACGTAGAATCAGATAACCGTTCTGTTCATAAAATTCTATTTGTTCTTTATTTAACATGACCGTAAGATAGTTAATGCCAGGTGGATATCAATGCAAAAAGAGTGACTAGAACTCTTTTCTTCCGTAATATTTAAGACTGGCCAAGATATCTTTGAGACTAGAATTCACTTGAAAGTTCCACGCTGTATTTTATAGTTGATATAAACCTAAAGGAATGGACTT
>JABSQK010000595.1 GCA_013215875.1 Lentisphaeria bacterium | reverse complement strand
CTAACAAAGAGTGCGAATGGAAGCAAGACGTGAAGGGATTTTTTTCTAATAATAAAAAAGATATATAATGTAAAAATATAAAACTAAAGTTTAAAACACGTCACGGGTTGACAAGGCATTCTCATGGAAGGGCTTGCTGATTATGTCTTTTTTTGAACATGAAGAATTAAGTTTCAAAATTACTTAGAGCTACCAGCCACCGCTTGCGCCGCCCCCGGAAAAGCCACCACCGCCACCAGAGAAACTTGAAAATCCGCCACCACCACCGCCGGAATACCCACGGCTATAACCGCCGCCACCAATGATCCATACCCCGCCTCTACTACGACTGAAAAAAATGATATAGATGATGAAGATAAAAAATATAACTTTAAATAGCGAAACCTTTTGATTACGCGTTCCGCGGCGTGCAGCAGGCACTTGTACACCTGAGAGGCCATTGCCTGTAATATAAATAGCGGATTGATTGATTACGTATTTTGCTCCACCTGCAAAGTCGCCAGCTCTGAAATAGGGACTTATTCCTCTCAGAATATCGCCCGCCCGGGCATCATTTATCTTGCCTTCATACCCACGTCCTACTTCAAGCCGGGTTTTGCGGTCTTGGATGGATGCAATGAAAATAAGACCATCATCTTTACCCTCATGACCAATTTTCCATTTGTCAGCAATACGAATACCCAATTCTTCGACGCTTTCTTTAACCAGCTTCTTTACAAAGACAACAACGATCTGCCCACCAGTTTGCTTTTCAAAAGCAACGCAGAATGCTTCAACTTCGGTCTCTTGCTGCTTTGATAAACTACCTGCCAGGTCTGTTACCCGTTTTGCTTTACCAGGAAAGGAGGTTTGCGCAGAAACCGCAAAACACAATAAATAAGAGAGTAGCAATTTATTCAACATGGATATCGTCCGGTAGTTCGTTTACATCATCGCTCTGATGAGGGAAATATTCTTTGAGTTGCTGGCCAACTTGAAGGATCGCTTTTTCGAGCCCCTTGGCATAATTATTATCTTTGAAATGATCGACCATTAATAAAATAATTTCATCCCAGAATTTTGGCGGAACTTTTTCATTAATCCCTTCATCGCCGAGAATGACGAGTTGTTGATCCTTGTAGCCGATCATGATTAAAATACCATTGCGGTCTTTGGTATTTGTCAGCCCTTTTTCTTCGAAGAATTTTTTTGCAGTTTCGTTGGGGTCCTCTCCGAGTTTTTTTTGTACGGAGACAACGATTTCGCCGGATGTTTCTTTTTCAGACGTAGCGACTGCATCCTTTAGGCGTTGGAGATCTGATTTACTTAAAAATTTACTCATTCAAATGAGACCGTTGGTAGTTCTTTTTTCTTGGGATCGGCCACTTCAAAATACTCGCGTTTTTCGACACCAGCCATACTTACAAATAATACCGATGGGAATTTGCGCATTTTTGCATTGAGATGTTTTGCTGATTCGTTGTAGCGTGAACGTGCTACAGCGATACGGTTTTCAGTTCCGGATAACTCATCCTGAAGTCTGAGAAATGATGTATCTGCTTTTAGTTGCGGGTAATTTTCGGCAATTGCCAGGAGGCGTCCGATTGCAGAATTCATGCCTGATAATGCCTGCGCTTTTGTATTAACCGTTTTTGCCCCAAGTAATTTGGAACGCGCATCGGCCACAGCAATGAAAATCTCTTTTTCATGTTTGGAGTAGCCTTTTACGGTATTTACCAGGTTGGGAATAAGGTCTGCCCGGCGTAAAAGCATATTATCTATTTCTGATAAACTCTTATCGGCATTTTCTTCTGCGCTCACCAGGCCATTGTAAGATGTTACAGCACAGCCCCCGAGCCCTAAAATGAGCACAACTAAGACAGCAAGTATAATCCACACTGTTTTCATAAATAAATCCCTTTTTTAACGTTTAAGTAATCGTTCAAATCATCCACTTAAACGAGGCAAAGTATGCCATTCTGTACAGGTTGCAAGTAAAGCCCTCTCAATGAGCCTGCAGCAGCAATTTACGTTATTTTTTGACACGCAAAATTTTCCCTTAATCCTTGCAGGCGGGCAGACTTGAATAAGATTATTAGAAGGTCGCTTGAGGCGTATTGATTATAGTCCCTGTGGGATTTCTTATAATCCCGATTCGGGATATCGAATAATATAAAATGAGGATTTACTATGAGCCGTATAGGAGATGCATTTAAAGCATTTTTTCTTGTAATGGGCGGAACAGAACTTGTACCGAAAGGTGAGCAAGAGAAAGTTGATTTAAAGGATGATTCTGAAGAAACAAAAATTGATCTTGAAGCAGAATTAAAAACTGCCCGCCTGGCAGCATTTAAGGAAGGGGCCGTATACTCCCTGCAGCTCCTTCAGCGCGAAGGACGCTTAATCGATTTTTTACAGGAGGATATTGGCGCTTATTCAAATGAACAGATTGGCACCGCGGTGCGGCAGATTCATACGGATTGCAGTGCGGCTTTGCAGGAAAACTTTTCAGTGGAAGCGCTGCGTGAAGAAGCCGAGGGAGATACACTCGATATTGGCAATGAGTTAAATCCAAATCTCATGCAGCTCACCGGCAATGTGCCAGACAACGGGCCATACAAGGGGGTCCTTCGTCACAAGGGCTGGGTGGCAGCAAAGCTGAATTTGCCAGAACGTCATGGTGATATAGATCCAACAATTATCAAAGCTGCAGAACTGGAAATTCAATAAGGAGGAAATATGTCACGTTATATTATTGGAATAGATTTGGGTACGACCAATATAGCTATGGCCTACCTGGATAAGGATACGGAAGACTCGATTCCTGAGATTTTTCCTATTTCGCAGGTTTCGGATCTCAATGAAACAAAAGTGGAAGAAACGATTTCCTCATTTATCTATTTGCCGGATGATAAGGAAGTTCCTGCTGGAAGTCTCGATTTGGAATGGGCAAAAAAGCGTGATTTCTCGATTGGCCGTTTTGCCCGTAAGCAGGCATCATTGGTTCCCGGGAAAGTAATTTCATCGTCTAAATCCTGGCTCTGTGCAAACAATGTGAACCGCCTGGAACCCATTTTACCCTGGGATCGGCAGAATGAAAAAAGGCAGCTTTCTCCTGTAAGCGCTGCACGCTATTGTCTCGAACATTTGAAAGATGCGTGGAATAACCAGTTCGATGAAAAATTTGAAGAGCAGGAAATTATTTTAACTGTGCCCGCATCCTTCGATGCTGTGGCGCGTAATCTTACTGTGCAGGCCGCCGAAGAAGCATCCCTGAAAGTGACACTTATTGAAGAACCCCAAGCTGCCTTTTATTCATGGTTGCAGGAACACAATGATAATTGGCGCGAAAATGTAAAAGCCGGAAACCGCATCCTTGTTTGTGATATTGGCGGTGGTACGACTGATTTTAGCCTGATTGAAGTGGCGGATACAGATGGTGAATTAAACCTTGAACGTATTGCTGTGGGAAATCATATCCTGCTCGGCGGAGATAATCTGGATCTCACCCTGGCCTATGTGATTGCGGCGAAAATTAAAGAGGAATCCGGAACTCAGCTCGACAATTACCAACTTGCCGGAATGACCCATGCTTGCCGCGAAGCG
>JABSQK010000594.1 GCA_013215875.1 Lentisphaeria bacterium | reverse complement strand
ATTGGTTTGGTATGTCGCAGGCCATCGAGGGTGATAGTCTTTCCTTTAAGTGCAAGGGTGAAACCCAACATTCGGGTATGCTGTTTAGTCATTAGATAACCATCGCCTTTTGGCCGGATCCACATTTCCATTGTTAATGCCTTGCTGATTTTCAATCGTTCATCTGGTGCTATCTCGAGATGCCCCTTGCCATTAAATTTTACATATCCACCTTTCGAGGTTTTTACATATTTCACCTTACCAACGGGCTTTGCTGATAATCCCTCACCAACTTTATTTTCATAGATGCCATTTTTTATTCTGTTAAAGGTCCACTCAGCGACAAGGTCGGGATCCTTTGTGGTG
This sequence comes from Lentisphaeria bacterium, assembly GCA_013215875.1. GTDB lineage: Bacteria > Verrucomicrobiota > Lentisphaeria > JABSQK01 > JABSQK01 > JABSQK01. The sequence goes on along the minus strand of JABSQK010000594.1, from coordinate 3,050 downwards.
AGACCTTTACCTTTGGAATGCCTGCTTATCTCTTCAGCTGATAAGACACGCTTATAAAGACGGATGCGGTCGATGTCGCCATGATATGCCTTCTTGGATTGCTTATTGCGTCCGATACGTAGAGGTGTTTTCGTGGAAGGATTGATCGCTGGATAATCACCGATACCCACAACAGCCCTTGATATAAACCCCTGTTTATCTATCATTGTCGCACTAACAGAAACAGTTCCAGCTTTCGTCGCTGTGAATAGGCCGGTTTCATCGATGCTTCCTTTACCCGGATTTTTGGCCTCAAAGAAATAATATGCAGCACCGTAGGCCATACCACCATGCAGTCTACCGCCGGGATTTAGCACCCATTTTACTTTCATCAGCATTGGGTTGCCAAATTGATTAATGCCATATGCCCGTAGTTGGACTTTCTGGCCGGCACCCACCCACACTTCTTTGGGCATAATTACTAAACGGAGTGGGCGCGGTTTTTCAACTGGCGGCACGGTGACATCGTAGTAAAGATCCATATCGTCGTTTTCTTCGAGTGTATCTCGCAGGACCAATCTGTGAAGTTTTGGATTATCATCAAATGTCTCGAGTTCCATGTCGGCAATCGTTCCAATTTCTAATTTGCTGACCTTGGTGGATTTGGCATTACGCAGCCCCCAGTGAACAATGCGAATCACTTTTTCAGGATATGCACCTTTCAAAATTTTTACAACTTTGTATTCATAGACCATGAGTGCGGCGCGGTAGGGTTTGATCTCAGCCAGTGTAGGTACTGCCGACTTTGCGAGCAGCTCAAGCTGTAGTTTGATTTTTGGTATGCGCTTGCGAGAGCGAATAATTTTATTGTACGCGGCATAATCGTCTTTGGCTTGCTTCTCATCAACCGCCTCCGAGAAAAGGGCGATGCCTTCTACCTTGCCCTTCCAGCGTGTGTGTTTACCTGGTACCATGATATATCCACCAATGTGTACGCCCGAGCAATAACCGTTCTTTTCCCAATCCAGGGGCTGTAGATCGGTTATATCTGCAACTTTCTTACCGTTAAGATATGCAAACATGCGACCCGTGCGGACGCTAACCACCACATGGTTGGGAACCCGGGCTTTTAAAGTACAAAGTTCAAACCGCTGTGTAGCATTGTTCAGATAGAGCACGAGTTTGTTGCCTTCTTGTTGCAATGCAAAGTAGCCATTGTCCCAGGCCAGATAGAAATCTGCACGACTGGCAATAATACGGGTGGGATTCGATTGATGGCCTTGATACAAGTTGTCCGGTGTAATTGTAGCCTCGACCGTAAACGCTTTTGATTTTTTGCTGCGACGAATCAAACCGAAGGCCGCGTTGGGCATGCAGGTTACCCCATTATTTACCTCAATGGCACCATCACGATCAATGCTTGTCGTTCCCTTTGTGCTAATAACATTATCACGAAAAGTATCGGTTTCTGGATAGTAATAAATATTTTCGGTCTTGTCGGTGCCCCAAAGAAAGACCAGGTCATCGCGTTTACTCGGCCATGCCGGCTGGGTAATTGTTAGTTTTGGATTGGCAAGTTTGTTGGGGGTTTGAGCTTGGTCGACAATTCCTTGAAGTTGAAGTTCGTCTCCTTTGCTCACTGGCTTTTCTAAAGAGACCAGCATCTTTTTCTCGAGAGGGCCGAGTTTTATTTTTTTCACTATATTACCCGAAGCCATGCTGGCATTGGCATTTTTTATACTCACTTTTTCATCGAACTGAACCAGCAGGTGTTTACTGTCCATCATTGATACGACAGCCCGTGGAACGCGCAGTGGCAATACCTGTATGGTCTGGTACAGTTCCATGTCGGCCAGTCTTGCAGTGGCCTTGTAAGTGCCAGGTTTGCTGTAACTGTGTGTCCCTGTTTTGGCCGTTTCTTTTGCACTGCCATCGCCAAAGTCCCATTGCCATTGCTTTCCTTTAAGTCGTTTAGACTCCAGGTTTACAGTAAATGGTGCTTCTCCTTCGAGGATAGCAGAGGAGAAGTCGGTACCAATTCCTGCAACCCAAAAGTCATCGCCTTCGTGGCTTATAGGGCTGGAATCAGGAAGCATCGTTACGATAATTTGTTGTTTCTTCACCCAGTTGTAAATCACCATATTTGTATCCTGCGAACAGCCAAAATCATTGCCGTGGGTCAGCACGATCCACTCAGAGGAATTCACCGCCCAACGGGGACGATAGAAATAATCGCGGCCGTCATTGGGCGCTTCTTTCCAACTGTTGACATGGAATTCCTGAACAATGTTGGAGAGGGAATTTGGTGTCTTCACTTGCCAGCTGCGAATTCGAAGATCGGCATGTGTGTGGCGCATTTCACTGACGTAACGGCCACAGGGCGATATGACGGAGCCGCAATTTAGAGAATTCGAGTTTATCCATGGCTGGGGATTTGCAAAGTCCAGCAATTTACTTGTGACCATGAAGCGCCCCGAATCTTTCGTGGCATTTGCGGAAAGGCTTAACTGCCAGACCGGGTAATTTGTCGTGCCAACGATTTCGTCCACACCGGTTATGACATTTACGCGGTGCAGGGTCTTAAGGGTTATCGGATCTTTCCTGTATGTTGGCGCACCCCGCTCTGAATAGAAGACCCAGTCGCCAATCGGCCAATCCATTCCGCTGGTCGTAGAGTTTTTTGTATTGGTGAGTTCCTTGAATCCTGTGCCGTCCATGTTGATCACACAGACATGCCCGTTCAATTTGAGAAAAGCAACCTTGGTTCCTTTGTGGTTGATACAGGCGCCACGGCCTTTGCCATCGTAGATTACCGTGCTCTTAACAACAAGGTTATTCTTTATATCATGGCGTATAATTTTGCCATAGACTCTCTTGTTTGCACCTAAAGAATCACCAGAGCCAAAACGCTGTGTGGAGATCGCAATACCATCAACACCCTTCAGATTTTTTTTTTAATAGCCGCGTTCTGCTTGATAGATTTTTTCTTGTTCTTTGCTGATTTTTCTTCGTCGTTGGTCTCATTCAGATTAAATTCAATAACAGGCTCATCATCCTCATCCTCTTCCTCT
>JABSQK010000593.1 GCA_013215875.1 Lentisphaeria bacterium | reverse complement strand
GCGGTCTTTTCTTGTTACTCGATTTAGTCTTTGTTTGTCGCTTACTCATTGGTAAACTCCTTTTAAGTTACTAAAAAAACTTCAAAAGAGTGTTACCCTATTAATAGAGACGAAATTACAATTCAGTGGTAGTTAGCACACATTAAAGGAAACGTTCGATCAACGATGCGTTTCATGTCTTGCTTGTGTTTTCATCTCCTTAACCTACTCGATATATATAAAAATGGAATACAAAGTGCGAAGGCCTGTAATTACTCGCAAATAAATCAGTCGCACAACATGACATTTAGTCTTTCCAAATACGTATCTTAGTAAAGCAAAAGGAACGCAGTATGAAAACACCAGACAGAGATTATCATGAAAGAAATTCTCTTAATAAAGAGCAGTATGAATTTAGAGTAAAATCTAATTATTTTATCTTGCTGGGATTTATCTTGATTTTATTTGCTTTGTCTATATCTCAAGTGTCATTCCTTTTACTAGTCAATGCCACAGTGTTCAGCATGTTTATCTTAGCGACTCATTTCATGAGAGATTTATTAACTATCGACCACACCGGACTTTCTTTTCTGAAAAATTACCAAAACAGCGGTACGAGAGTCGTATTTAAGGAATCATATTTCGAAATTAGCTGGGAACAGATCAAGTCTGTTGCATATGGAGAAAATGAACTGGTTCTATATGATGGCCACTCATCACACAGTATCGCAATGGATAAATTCTCGGAGACGGATCAAATAAAAATAAAAGCGGTGTTAAAAAGTTTCTTTGTAAACCCGTAGTTAGAAGGTCAGTCGCAAGAGTGATGGCAACCACCTAATTGCAGTGCCCATAATTTCGAAATTGGGGATCAAGATAGAAAATGCTGCTGCAGACCCAACGAGTATGCGAAATTTGTGCAGACTAATATCTGCATCTTTAAGTAACGCAAATGCCAGCGGGATTAATGGGAATGCAAAGCTACTGCTTCTGCTCGTATCCACAGCAAGCATACAACTCAACAGTGCAAGTAAAACTGATCCCACAAAAAGCACGGTGGTGATTCTTTTTTTCTTTTTGAGCAAAAGCCATGATGCTGCAATAATCCCGATCCATGCCCCTTCGAAACAGGACCACATGGTGAGCGGTAGATAGCGTAATAAGACCGGCAGCGGATTTACACCAAGCTGAGTGACATCCGGCGCAGACCAGCCGAGTGCAAAAGAGAGGATTGCCCGACTGATAAAATATGCGAGAATCGCTCCGGCAATGATCAGGCACGATTTTTGCTTTTGCGCTTTATCTATGTCTGCCCGCAATAGAATGAAAACACCTATAAAGCAGAGCGATAAGATTGCCCGTTCCTCAGACCAGCATGTTAAAAATGAGAATGCAGCCAAAAGCCACGGGCGCTTAATTGAGATCAATGTCAGTCCCAGTATGCCAATCGATATGCCATCAAAGGGTTTTGGCATCCAGTTTACAGAAAAGCATGCCGATGTCGCATAAAGCCCGGCGAAGAGCAGGCCCATGAACAGACCAATCAGTTTATCACCGCTGATCTGGTATCCGCAGATAATTACAGAGAGAAGAAACAAGAGACCAAATTATGATTTATAAATACAGATTATGATTTATAAATCCAAATAATATATAAATTTTTTAAATTGT
>JABSQK010000592.1 GCA_013215875.1 Lentisphaeria bacterium | reverse complement strand
TTCAAGTACTTTGCCCTTTGTAACATAGATAAACGGCCGATTTTCTGGTGTCCGGCGTACTTTTTTTAATTTCTTCTCTGCTGCATCGTATTTTTTATTTGCCAAGAGTGCTTCGATGCTACCACGCTTAATTTTTGCATAGTATGCAGGTTTACCGACTTTAGCATACTTTTCCGCAGCCTTGAATGTTCTTTCAGCTCCGACAATATCTTTTTTGGCAAGTTGGGCCTTACCTTTCATGTAGCCGACGTAACCACCCCAGCCAAGCCAGGCATTTTTGCTGAGATAGGCAGTAGATTTTGAAATTACCGCTGCCCATTTGCCACTGTTCATAGCCGTGTCTATCGCTTTAATGGCGGCTGTTTTTGGGGTGCCAACACGGACGTAACGTCCCGCAGTAACTTTTGATGTGATAGTCTTACCCATAGTCTTACCCATATTTAAAGTCAGGGTGCCACCAACATCGCATTTGATTGATTGAGCATATAACTTTCTGCTTTTACTTGTCTTTTTTACCCAAAAATTAGTCGGCAAATTTCCTCTTCCCTTTTTGGAAGAGCGAGGCGCTTTCTTTTTTCCCTGGGCAGATACTAAGGTACAAATGACGAGTGCTAGAATGCTTAATTTAAGTTTCACTATTTAATCTCCTGATTATTCGGCTCACCGTAATGGCCGCCGGCTTATCTAAGTTTTGCAATTTCAAAAATTTCTATTTTATTCATTTCTCTAAGTCGAAAGTTCTATACTCTACCACCTCTTCGTTTTATGTCCAATGCTGAAGAATGATTTCAAGTCTTTGAATTGATAGGCAGTAGAAGCCAGATAATTTGAATTATTTTCCTTGAATTAAAAATATTTTTCATTTTTTTCAAAAAAAAATCTAGCCTCATTTCAGCTGTATCTTTCTCAGTAGAAAGCGTTTAGAAGTTTTTTGGCATAAAATAAGCTGTTAAAGAGTCGATAAACATAAAGAGATTTCTTAAGGGGAAATTGAGCCAGTAGACTTGATTTGGTAGGGACAAATTAGTCATACTGCTGTGATAATTATTTCACAGCGTAGAAAATGTTTAGGGGATAAATATGAAGAACTATATTCTTAAGTTCTTAGAGTTTTTTAGCGGAAACTATAATTTATTTATAGATTCATTTGCTCACTATAATCGACATACTCGCAGAAAAGCAACACGTTCATTAATACGACTTGGTTTAGCACCCGATAATTTAAGAATTGTTGCAAAAATTCGCCCTCTAGTGCTAAATGAAAATAATGATCTGGTAAGACGTTCAGGGACGTGTATACAAAAGAAGTCTAGCAAGAAACAGGAAACTGTATTTCAGAAGATCCGCCATACGTTTAGCCGGAAAAATAAGCCAGCACGTGGAAAGGAAGCGATCTGGAATGGGCTTGAGTCTCTCGAACACCGGATCCTATTATCTGCGAGCAATGGCACAGAAGCTCTCGATGACAGTGCACCCGTTGTTTCATTTGATTACTCTGTTGCTGGTACAGAAGTTTCTGCCAGTAGTACGTTTCTGAATGAAATGGATGCACTCAAGATAGCACCGTCATTTGTGGTCATTATCGATTCGTCGGTGCAGGATGCTGATTCTATCATCAGCCAATTGCCTGATAATGCCGCAGTCTATATTCTCAACGATAGCGACGACGGTATCTTACAGATTACTGCGATCCTGGAAAACTATACAGACTTGGATTCTTTACAGATTTTCTCCCATTCCAATGCCGATGAAATCACGCTGGCAGGCACATCACTAAACTGTGCTAACTACCACTGAATTGTAATTTCGTCTCTATTAATAGGGTAACACTCTTTTGAAGTTTTTTTAGTAACTTAAAAGGAGTTTACCAATGAGTAAGCGACAAACAAAGACTAAATCGAGTAACAAGAAAAGACCGC
>JABSQK010000591.1 GCA_013215875.1 Lentisphaeria bacterium | reverse complement strand
TTTTCCTTCATAAACATTTTAATCCGAGTGCTTTCATGTTTATCTTACGTTTAGAAATATGCCCTGGCTGCTTGTGTAATAGTTCCCACTGGGGCCGCGTTGTAATTTAATTGCCTTTAGCATCCATTCTCCAGAGCTCTGTTCACATTGATATGTACATGTCTTTACTGGTCTTTCAGTCAAGCGCACGAATTCGTCACGACTTGTTTTTCGGAAATAGATATAATAACCAGTCAATGCTTTTTCTACAGATGCTTTCCAGTGTAGGCATGCCTGTTTATCCATGCGGAATTTCGTTGGCCCTTTTAACATATCTAAGCGCAGGGTGGGGTCGCCCATTAAGGCGACATGTACTTGATTTGTAAAATATCCCGAGCCCTCATAGTCTTTTTTTTGATCATTGTACTGACTACGCATTGTCGAATAGCCAATTGTTTCACCAATGCCCATATGATGTAAGAACCAATGCGGCCGGCCGGCCCAAACACTCGTCAGCGAGTAACCCTTTGCCGCCAACGGAGCCCTCAAAAAAGAATTCTGTGAATCCCAGTCCCCAAAATAACTACCAAAGAGCATCGTAAATACAGCCTTTGATTGAATCTTGCTAAAGTACTCTGTCATGCCAACTCCGGCGCAGGATTCATAACTGCCGGCGCCACAGCCATAGGCAAAGAGATATGTCTCTTTCTGGATTGTGCTTATGATATCTGCTTCTTTTGTTGCTCGTTTGCCGACACATGTCGAAAAGGCTCGCCAGCCGCTCGCGGCAAATGCCTCTCCGTTGAATGTTCCAAAGCCATCAAACAGTATCGCTCGTTTCGGCCGCTCAAATTTTGCATGACGATAGCGATGATCCTTTTCTAGGTAGCGCCGGTATAACTCGATTTCCGATTCCTTAAATACAGGGAGCTGTGAGAGATCGACACGTCCTACTTGTAATGCCGGACTACCAGGAATGACTCTGGACTGGTCGAACTTGCCATCGCCAGGCAGATTTGTCGTGCGTTTGTTCGCTTGTTTTCGTTTCACTTTGTTGTCTGACCACGGACCTGACATATCTGCATAATATACATCTGCTGGCCAGGCACCGCGATGTTCTGAATGACCATCTGGAAAGATGCTGCCAGAATAAGGCACTGGAATATGACCCAAAATAAAAACTGATTTTAGAGCAATGGGGTCCTTTTTAGATTCTTTTTTTATCAATGATTTTACATGTTTTGCTGTGCTGTTTCTGCCAACGGTCTTTTTTATCACATGCCAGAAATCACCCGTAAGATCATCGATCAATTGTGAGATTTCTTTTTTCAATGCCAGCGAGAGCTTATGTTCAACAAGAAGAATCACCTTGCCCCGATTCTCAACGAGTGCAGCATTCACTGCGACGCAAATATAGCCAAACCCCTTATAGCCTTTCCCGTTTCGGACAATCTTATATTCATAGGTCTTAGCTTCTTCTACATCAGCATCGACCCATGAAAGAACCTTGCCATTTAGACTTGCGTGTGGCTTACGGAGCCAGCGAGTAGCACCTGTCATTCGGCGATAAATAAAATAGCTGATTGTTTCAGCCTTAAGCCACGAAAGTTCAACCCGCAATGGGGATTTGCGAATGCACGCGGAAACCTGCACTGCAAAATCTGTTGTTTTTAGGTTTGTATAATCCATCTTGTTTCTCATTTTGGTTTAGACTAAGCACCCAGATACAATTAATCGAGTGTTGGGAAATAGATACTTGATTTTAGATATATAAGTCGGCTTATAGCAGCTTACTTATTAGTACGTTGCTATTGATCAACCATTTTACCTTTTGCTTCTTGAATAAGAACCACATGAAGTATGGCTATGCGGCATCTGTATTGATGTTCATTGGAATCTGGCTATACTGGGGTCGTTGGCCATTTTGAAAGAAAACAGAACCGCTAACAGGAGCCTGGTGCTGGAGATTCGTATCTCACCTCGCATAGGCAGGTAGTTATATGCACATTTTGATTAAAAATTTGTTTTTTGCAATGGTGATAGCAAAAGCATAATACATTAATTCACCATAAAATAAGAGGACCGTTATGAGTAAAGGTACAGTTAAGTGGTTTAATGCAGATAAAGGGTTTGGTTTTATTACACCAGAAGATGGAGGAAAAGATTTATTTGTTCATCATTCGGAAATTCAAGCAGGTGGTGACTATGCAACATTGAATGATGGTCAAGCCGTTGAATTCGAAGTTGGCGAAGGTCAGAAAGGCCCATGTGCAACTAATGTTGTTGCCGTTTAAGCAGCAAGCATATACAAGCTAAGCAAGCAGGATGCAGTAAAGCTGCACCTCTGCTTAGGGCGTTATTTACTTTTTCACAGGCAAATAATTTATATAGTGTTCATCGGTGATCACTGACTCAAAATCACTCCTCTCGCACACCTTCAAAAATACTGTCGCACCGTTTCACTGCGTTACAGGTGGGCAGCCTAGCTACGCTTGGCCTCAGGTATTCGAACCATTGAGTTGCCATTACGCTAACGCTTCATTGCTGCCGTTCCGTCAGCCCGGCTCCCTGCGGTCGGCTTATCGCCGAGATCACTCAGCATATTCCCGAACCCAGAGCCCAACCCATTCGCTACTACGGGTATTACTCCAATAAATCACGCGGCATGCGTGCAAAAGCCACTGCTATAGCCAACGCAGAGCAAAAGGACGAGTCCGATCCAGCCAATAACGTTACGCATCGTCAGGCCCGCTCACGCTGGGCGGCATTGATTAAACGTGTATATGGGTAGATCCGCACTGCGGCGAGCAGATGCGCATCATTTCATTTATCGAAGCACGTGACCAAGCGAATGTGATTAAAGACATATTACGGCATTGTGGCTTATGGAAAGAACCCGAGAGCAGGGCTCCACCTGTATTTGCATTGGATTATGAATACGTATCTGGCTTACGCTTTTGCGTTGCAAAGAGCTTTTGGGATGGACGACATGTTAAAGAACCTTTGATTTTCACCAATCAAAGGAAAGGTTTCTTGCGCTCAAAAACAGCATGTTTCTTGCTGAAAGTGAATTCTTGCTGAACGGTATAATTGCGCACTGACTCTATACAATTCTTATACAGAAGCGGTACGATCAGTTGTGGAGGGTTGAGTATTAAACGTTGATTCAAGGAAAATATGAGCTACACTTAGATCATGTCAAAAATTACGAGCAGCGACGTCAGGAGTAAAGACGACCAAAGGTAGAGGCATAGCCGTTCCATTCCTATCAACTAATATATTATATCACCGAAGAAGAGACTCATGTTTAAACTACTATTCGCAACCTTCATTTTGTTGATCAGCACTCAGGCAGCAATGTGTGACCTCACACTAAGCCCCCTTTTCTCTAATGGAGCGGTGTTACAACGGGAAATGCCGGTACCCGTTTGGGGAACGGCAACTGATGGACAGAAAATCACTGTGAAATTTCAGAAACAAACCCATTCAACTATTGCAGAGAAGGGGAAGTGGAGGGTAACCTTGAAGCCTTTAAAAACAGGGGGCAAGCATACCTTGAGTGTTTCGGGTGAAAAAACTATTACCCGTAAAAATATTCAGATAGGTGAAGTCTGGATCTGTAGCGGACAATCTAATATGGAGCAAACCGTAGCCGAGAGTGAGCACACTTCTCGTAAAATGCTGTCCTCGTGCAACGATGTGGGGTTGTGGCTGTTCAATGTCCCCAAGCCGCCCATGACTGGACCGTTACCCAAGCTGACGACCCACTGGACTGCTGCTGCACCGAATACGGTGGCTAAGTTCTCCGGGGTGGGCTACTTCTTCGCCCGGGAGCTTCGCAAGTCATTGAAGGTTCCGGTGGGAATCATCAACATCACTTTTGGCGGTTCGTATATTGCCCTCTGGATGGACGGGAAAACCCGTCGGGAACTGGCGGGCACGGGGGTGTACGCCAATGGTCGACTGTACGATGCGATGGTCAGACCAATCTCCTCATACGCTATCCGAGGAGTCATCTGGTATCAGGGGGAATCTGATGCGGACAATTCCCTGAGATACAAGCGAGAGTTTCCCGCCATGATAAAACTTTGGCGAAATGATTGGGGGCAGAGTGATTTACCATTCCTGTTCGTCCAACTGCCGGGATTCAACTTCTACAAGAAAGATCTCTCTACCAAGCCCCAAGAGCAGGCCACCTGGGCTGAACTCCGCGAGGTGCAATCTCAGACGGCCGCTATCGTACCCAACACCGCCATGGTCGTCACGACCGATGTTGGTGATCCGGTACTCCTCCATCCTCCGCGCAAATTGGAGATTGGTCAACGACTGGCACTGACTGCCAGAGCCATGGTCTACGAGCAGAAGGTTCGTTACCGTTCACCGATTTTCAAATTGCTGAAGATCAACGGCTCTCTTGCTATCGTTACCTTCGATAATGCTAATGATGGATTGATAGCCCGTGGCAATCCGGTGACCGGATTCACACTGGCAGGAAAGGATGGTGTTTTCCACAACGCTTCAGCAACCATTAAAGGTAACACCGTCAGAATTTCTTCCCCCAAGGTTCCGCGCCCCGTTCATGTACGATATGGCTGGGCGAATTACCCAAATACCAATCTGTTCAACAAGGCCGGACTCCCAGCCAGTCCCTTCAGGACGGACAATATCCCTTTCATCAAATGCTCCAAGTGCAGATCCCAAACCGGAGACGGAACAACCAAAGGTCGCTGCAACAAGTGCAACGCTCCTTGTAAACCCTATCTTAAGTAAGGTTCTCTATACTAGACTTCCCTGGTAATCCGAGGGACTGACTCCAAACATTTTTTTGAATTGTCGACTGAAGTGAAACTGGTTACTAAAGCCAACTTTGTCGGCTACTTCTGCAACATAAAGCGAAGTGGTGGCTAAGAGTATCTTAGCTTTGTTTAATCGCAGCTGTTTTACATACTCCATGAGGGGATAGTCATTTTTTATCGCTATTGACTTTAGTTAATACATGCTAGTAGTATATTTCGGCTTCTAAAGTCAAAATCATTATTCGCAGAGGGATGCAAGCATGGACAGTTATACGGAGCTTAATAAATTGATCGGAAATTCCCTGCAGTTCAATTTCATCGATGGTATGGTGTCCGAGATTACCAGCCCGCATGATACGGATTGGCGGGACATGCCGTGGACCGTGATTGTTCAACTTGAAAAAGGCGATGGCGAAGTGGAGTTTGCCAATCCAGAGAAGATAATTCCTATCAACGAAGGGGATTGCATTGTTACGAATCGTCGGCATCGAATCCGAACAACTGGGAAGACGATCACACGGTGGGGACACTATCAGTTTCTTGTTTTGGAAAACACGGATTTCCTGTCCCTGATAGACTTTAATGAAACATTATCCGGTACTACCAGCCAGCGGATAGGGGAGCTTTGTGAACAAATCGGCAAAACCAGTATTTCAGATGACGTCAACTTGT
>JABSQK010000590.1 GCA_013215875.1 Lentisphaeria bacterium | reverse complement strand
GAAATTGATGTTAATGGTGGAACTATTATCTTTACTTATGGTGGCGGGACATGGGGAACCAGTGGTAGCTATACACTCACCCATAATGGCTCTGAATTTGAACTCACACATTCCACACTCACACAAGATGTAGATGTTACAGATGCTTTATATATCCTGGGAACAAGTGAAGCATTTTACGATGCACAGAAAGCGACAATAAATAATACATTTATTGGGGACTTTGAGTTAGACCAGGAAACGGGCTCACCAGTAAGTTCTGTTGCGAACCTTATACAAAAAATAAACTTTAACTACGATTTCGATGATGCAACCATCGATGTGGAATACGACGCCACAGAAGCATATATATATAATAATAATGACACTGACCTTGGAATACAAACCTTAACTTTCAGTGCAACTGCCAATGATATTGACAGTGATGAAGAAGATAAAATTTCCTATACAGCAACACAAACCCCTGATGATGTATTTCAGGCGGTCATTGATATAACCGATATAAATGACAACTTTGATTTTAATGTAGGTGAAATATGGAAATTCACGGTTGGTGGTACAACAGAAAATATTACTCTTGGCTTAAATTATGCCGCATTAGAAACATCCCTCAATATAGCATTTGCTGACTACACTTTCACCTTTGCAAATGCCAATGATTCACTCGAAGTTACAAATGCAGGCAGTACTGGATTTGTAATTGATGATATTGCCTTACTTGAAGAAAAGAACAGCGGGTCTGATGTAAACTCAATTGGCCACTATGATACCTATATTTATGATTTTAATAATGAGACTGCCTACTCAGGTAAAACATGGGTTGTTACGATTGATGGAACAGAGGTTGCCAGTGGTACTGTAGCTCCTGGTGTAGACGGGAATTTACCAATAATTGATTCGGCTTTGGCAGACATTCTTGCAACCTTGAATGACAGCTACTATACGGCGACACTGGGTGGTGCGAATAATTATGTTTTAACTATTACAGGATTAAATGATGCAGTGATAGACCTAAGTGTAAATGTTACCGGGGTAGCTGCACTGATTGATCTCGATGATGTTCAAGCAGAACAGATTCTTGTTCGTAGTTTTACATACAGTGATATCCCCTGGGAATATAAGGATACTGCTGCATCGGCTCTACAGCGTGAAGCGGAAGGGATAGTTATTGCCGATGAAAACCTTCTATCGCTTGGCTCAAATCAATGGGCTGTAACATCCGGTTCTGAATACACCATAAAGACGCCTTACATTATTGTCTATGAAAAAGTTTTAATTGCAGATATTGGCGATATCAATACCTACATCGCGACCCGTACGGCTGAACTTGTTATCGATGTCTCTGCCGGAGTCACAGATGCCTTTGAAGCGTACATCACATCTGTTGTTGCAGATGTAGAAGCAGAAGCGGGATATGTTCTTGTACCTGTCGGTGTTGTTGATGCAGATGACCCCTTCCTGGAAGTGGTCTTCTCAGATGCAGGGCTTTATGTTATTGAGGTGGGTTATGTCGAATCGACCTGGTATGATCAGGCGACTACTATTTATACGCAAACACAGATTGCCACGCCTTATACTGTGCTCACAGGCTTGCAGCCAATTTATCAAAATATCCCTATAATCGGAAATATTATAGTTGGCTATACACCTATATATGAAACGTTTTATAATTATTCATGGGTAACAACAACTGAATCTCTAAATACAGACTCTGGACCATACAATCATGAATTTACCGGTGTTGCTGCTGGAAGTTCATATACGCTAAATGTATCTGTACAACAACATGCACTGGACCAGAGCAACCAGACTGTTGTCGGCAAAAAGATTCGGATTATTGACGGGCCTGGTAAAGGGGCAGTTGCTGATATTACGGATTTTATCGCATATGAAAACGGCATAAAATTAAACCGCATGACTGTTGACCCAATCAGCGGCGACTGGTCGATCGTTACGACAGAAAGTATTTACGAGATATTTGTAGACGATATGACTATCAAACTGGGCGCTGATTATACTGCATGGTCAGCAAGTCTTGAAGATACCTACACAGTGGCTATTACACGATTGCCAGGACTGAATGAAGATAATGTACTTGCGATAGATCAGGTGACATTAACTTATAATGGCAATGAAGCATTTAATAAATCAATCCGTATTGATCATCCATTGAGTTATTCTGTAGCTGCAAGTGATACGATCGACGTAACACTGGAAGACACGACTGTTCTTACCTTTGATCGAATTGCCTCAAGCACAGAATGGACAACGGATGGTGAATATTACCTGATAGAAGAAACCAATGGCTGGATCATGGGACACAATGATGTAGCACAATTGATAGTAGTGGCAAGTGCAGTTCTTGATGAAGCTGGTGCAGATACAAACACAGCACTTGATACTGCGGACTTTAGTGGTGGCCGTGAATATCTTCAAACCAGTTCGTCCATCGATAATGGAACGAAGATAGTCACAGTGACAGCAATCCAAGATGAATTTATTGATGGTGGTGATGCACAGGTATTTGCACCGCCTGAACAACGTATAAATGTGATCCGTGGACCGATATTGATTGATGGTGGCGTTCGCTTAAGTGCCGATACATCATTGTCTGATCCTATCATGTTGCCTGGTGAATATAACTATCCCGTAACAAATGGCGCGAAGGCTGTTGATGGGACTGCAGGTAATAAAGATGGAGTCGCTGCTGATGAAATCACACTTGCAGATAACGATGTGGTGACCAGAGCCGAGTTAGTCACATTCCTGGCACAATTTCCTAGTGATGAATATACCATTCTTAGAGATTTCCTGAGCGATAATTCGACGACATTAAACTTTGCGACCTTTGTCGACTTAGATGTGGAATACAATGATGAAGAAACCGGTAGTATTGTAGAAGGTTTTGATAACCGTATAAACCTCTTTCCCTATGAACTTGGTTTCATCGACATAACAAGCGGTGATCAAGTGGCAAGTTGGAATATCCTCGCAGTTATAGGCGACCGTGTTATTCTCGCTGACGACTGGCCTGTTGGATATGATTCTGCCATAGATGATTATTATTACAAACCACTTAACCGCAATGTGTCTGTGACGGAGTCTGAGCAAGTCGATACCTTGAATGTCAACAACTCAGGAAGTCCGGCAAATGAAAGCGGTACGCTAACAGATGAGCGTCTCTATGGATTCGGTATGGGTGAAGAACTGATACTGGAAGGAGAAGAGATACCAGGTGGCATTCGTTACCAAAACCTCGAAACTCTAAATATTGAATTGGGTAGTGGTGATGATGCTCTTGTTATAGAATCCACCCATGAAGGAATTACCAATGTCAATTCCGGTGATGGCAATGATAGTATTGATGTTAAAACTATCTCCGGACATACGCGTATCGAAGGCGAAGGTGACGACGACCTGATTACTGTCTCGAGCAATGATTCAACCGTTGACCAAATTCTTGGACTCTTAACGATTGTTGGTGATAACAATGGCAATGATCGACTTGTTATAGATGACAGCGGTGATACAAATGACAATACCCTTGATATTACCGGCACAACGATTACCGGTCTGGATATGCCAAGCGTAAAAGAACAGCTTATCATTGAAATACGCGCCGAAGAAGGACAATATGAACTCTATATCGTTGGCAATGAAGTACCTGTTCTCCTCGATTGGGATTCGACTCTAGCAGATTTTAAAGCAGCGATTGTCCTGCTCTCTGGTGAACCGGATGCAAACATCGACGTACAACTACTCAGTGGTGCAATAGATGAAGAAATAAAGGAATTCCAAATTACTTTTATTGGTGAATCTGCCGGTATTGATATTGCAGACTTCTCAACCGTTATTCCTGAAACTAATCCACTGGCATTCGGTGATGAATTTACATTAACATCTGACGCCACAGCAGGAACATTCCTTGTATCCATCGATGGCGGTGGCTCGCAAACGCTTAATTGGGATGCTACAGAAGCGGAACTAAAAGCGGTTGTGGAAATATTGATTGCCGATGCTGACCTTGAAGTTGAAGTGACACTGACGACGAGTCCTTTCAATGATCTGCGTGAATACACAATAAATGTGAACCCAGTATCTATAACTGATACAGACCAATTGGATATTGCAGAACTGACCATTACGCATCCGGGTGATATAATCGTTACCGATATAGATGCAACGACGTTTGAAATATCTGTTGTGGATGTGGATGACCAATATGTTCTTCTGATAAAAGACTCTGAAGGTAATATTACGGACCAGGAAATTCTCGATTGGGATGCAGACCTAACGGCTGTATCCGATGCCTTCACAGCATTGTTCGCCTTAGAGTTTCCCGAAATTACCATAGACTCAGTGGCATTCACTACGGGCTCAGCAGCAGCAACTACAAAGGTTTATGAAATTACATATACTGATGCTGGTACCGATACGATTGATTTTACAGCGATTCATGTTGAACGCTTAAGCGCACTAACCTTGCTGGAAACAACAAGTTCCTCTCCACGTGCATTTGTCACATATGTCGACCAGGGCTCAATGGATCCGGGTTTAAATAATGTCCAGGTAATTAGCATTGAAAACACAGATGACGTAACACTGGAAATCTATTCACCAGAAGGCGATTATCGTGGCGAAGTCACATTTAATGTGAATAGCACCATAGATGAATTCTGGTATGAAGAATTGAGTTATTTGTTCAACCCCAATAATACAGACGAGCGCAGACTCTATTATCCTGAAACTGATAACTTCAGTGTATACAAAGTGAATAACGATTTCATCTTCACATTCCAGGGAGAATACAAAGATTATGTCATCGACGCATCACACATTACCGCGGGAACAACCACTTTAAGCACACGTGTGCAAGGCATTAATTATTATGGCATCGATGACCTGCATTTTGAGCTGGGTATTGGTAATGATACTGTAAATATCGAATCAACAGAATCAACTGACGAACTATCAACAATGACCATCAATACCAATGATGGCGATGATATTGTCAATGTGAAAACCATGGGTGATCAGCTTAACTCACAAACGCTTCTTGAAGCTATAAACGTTAATATTAATACACTTGATGGTGATGATACAGTCAATGTCGGTACTGATGCGAATGAATTAGATGGCATTCATGGCGAGTTAACAATAGACCTTGGAAGCACCGGAACCAATGACGATACATTAAACCTCTACGATTCAGGCGAAGTCGATGTTGACTCAGGAACACTTGATAATAATCGTTTAATCGGTTTTGGAATTGGCGCTCCATTTGGTATAAATTATACAAATGCAGAACTGCTAAACCTCGACCTCGGTTCAAATAATGATACGCTGAACATTATTGATACACATGATACGGTTTCGTATATTTCGGGTTATGATGGCGACGATACAATCAATATTACCACCACCAGTGGTACGAATTACATCACTGGCGATGCGGACGACGATACTTACAACATCACAGATACTGGTGGTGTAAATTATATCCAAGGTAATGAAGGTGCCGATACATTTAATATCGCTGATACACATGGTGTGAGTGAAATTTATGGTGGCCATCTTGGGTCTGCTGAAACTGCCTTAACAGGTGGTGATACATTTAATGTTATGGG
Source organism: Lentisphaeria bacterium (assembly GCA_013215875.1). Taxonomy (GTDB): domain Bacteria; phylum Verrucomicrobiota; class Lentisphaeria; order JABSQK01; family JABSQK01; genus JABSQK01. The sequence goes on along the minus strand of JABSQK010000590.1, from coordinate 3,427 downwards.
CATAAGCGGTACCTTGGATATGATGGGTAATGAAGGCGATGATCTGTTTGTCTTTGGTGATCGTGGAACAACAACATTTGCTCAAACAAATGGTTCATTCCGAATCTATGGTAATACTGGCGATGATGACTTCGACCTCTATGTAAATAACACAGCTGGCCCGGATTCAGATGTCGACTCAGTCTTTTATGGAAATGAGGGCGAAGACCTTATCGAACTTCATGATCATACCGGTACGGCTATCACACTTCAGGGCGATGAAGAAGATGATAACATCGTAGTCTATAATAATAATGCGATGACAACAATTTATGGTAACCTGGGTGAAGATCGCGTTTATGTCGATCAAACAGATGCACAGGTCGATATATATACCCATGATGGTATCGATGACGTATACATAAAAGCTAATAATGCAACTGTTAACATTGATACAGGTATCGACGATGACTTTATCAAGATTGGTGCCTCTGCCGCTCTTAATACGCGTGTATTGGTCGTAGAAGATGATGGTAATCTCGACTTAATTCTCGCGACTATAAATGTTACTGGAAATGACCCATTTGCCACACCGGGTACTGGCGACCTATTGGACATCAATGATGCAGCAAATGACATTGACCGTCATCTTGAACTGCGCTGGGACCGTGTAACAATTCTCGATAATGCCGGCCTGCCTGATATCAACTACAGTGATATCGAAACCCTTGATTTATATATGGGAACAGGCAGTGATAAATTGGAAATACGCAGCACGATTGTTTCCACAGTGAGCCGCATCTATGGAAATGATGGCGATGAAACATTTAATCTTGGTGATGATACAGATGATGGTGCAGCAAACCTCGACCGCCTGGATCAAATCGCCGGTGAACTGGAACTATATGGTGAAGCACACTTCGATATAATCAACTTAAATGACAGTGGTACAGAAGCTGGCTCAGCAGCCAATGATGGACGTATCACAAACACCGTAATTGATGGATTTGGACTCGGTGAATTTATTCGTTACTTTGACTTCGACTTGATGAACCTCACACTGGGTGACGAAGATGAATCAGTTGAAATTCTTGGCTTATTCTCCAGTGCAATGGCTGATACAGCAATCGGCCTCGGTGGCTTTGAAAACGAAAAACGTACAGCCTTCATACAAACAGGTGCTGGTGATGATGATGTTTATGTCGGCCATGGCGACAGCACAAATACCACATTGCCCACAGAAAATAATCCTGCGACTCTGGCAATTCCAGCAGATGATTATACCAACATCGGGGTGAATGAAATTTATGGCGCAGTCTTCTTTGATATGGGTGATGGCTTATTCGATACCTTAAATATTCTTGAACAAAATGATACGGCTGATAATACCAATGGACGTTACCTCGGAGCAAAAACGTATCAACAGATTACCGATACCTGGAATATTGAGAGTCTTGCAGATCGTGATGCAGCTGGACATATTATTGGCCTGGATGATTTACTCGATACGGATCCGGATTATCATGAACTGGCTCTCGATAATGTTGAAGAGCTCAATATCTTCCTGGGAACTGGCAATGATGTTTTCAAGATAGAAGTCAGCGATGTAACTGAAGCTGGCAATCTGACGAATCCAGCCCATGAAGCTATTCCGGGACAGGACAGTACCAATATCTTTGCAGGTGGGGGTGACGATCGCATCGTTCTGTTCAATGAACAATACCTGCTTGGTTCTGTCGATGGTGAAGACGGATGGGATATAATCGATTACTCCTTATGGACACATGGTACCCTGGTTGATTTCCGTACGGGACGGGCAGAAGGTTTCAACAGCGGCTATAATGATGCACTATTCGATTTCAGCGAAGCCTGGGGCGGAAGCAATGATGACTTCTTCTTCGGCGATGACTTTGACAATACCTTTATCGGCAATGACGGAAATGACGTGCTTTATGGGTTTGCCGGAGCCGATACACTCGATGGTGGAAACGATGATGACACATTGGTTGGCGGCACAGGCACTGATCACTTAATTGGTGGTGATGGTGATGATGAATTGAATGGTGGTGCAGATGCAGACCTACTTGACGATGGTCTCGGTTCAGACACAATTGATGGTGGCAGCGGCGATGATCAGTACATCATGACATCAAATCTCATTGCTGGCGACGATACGGATAGTGATCAACTCAGCGATTCTGATGGTGACGATTCGCTGATCTTCTCTGCATTCGAATATGGCATCGAACTGGATTTACGGGATACAGAGCAATGGATAATCCTTAATGAAGATGCAGCTAAACTTTTCCGTTTAGATGGTACATTTGAAAATATTTCCGGTACAGCTTTTGATGATAAATTGATAGGGAATTATGCCATAAATACTCTGGCTGGTGGACCTGGAAATGATGAAATTTTCGCAATAGGAAACCCCGGAACATCGACTCAGGATACAATCATAAGTGGTACCTGGATCCCTGATGCAATCACTCCTGAAAGTGGAGATACGGCGACGATATTTGTTCCGCCTGTAATGCCAACTGTCGATACCAGCGATTTCCGCGCCTTCGTTATGGCGGCCGAGCCTTGGGACGATGCGACAGATAAAACGACCACTGACCCCGACGATATTTATATATTCACCACAGCATCCTATGCGCCAGACATAATAGTCATGGTAGACCCAGATGATGATTCAAAAGTGATTATTGCTGAATTCAGCGAAGATGAATTGGTAAAAGCAGTCCGCGTAGATAGCTATGCTGGAATTGAAATTTATGGTACCTCTACTGAGATAGATCCGAGTAATCCAGGAACACGGATTACGATTGTTGACGATATATCATCCACAGGTATGAGCATAGAAGTGACTCTCAGGGGGCAAAATAATATCCTTGATGCAAGTACCATTACCCATGAAATAACCGTAAACGGTTCACGGTATGCAGATATCATTCTTACCGGTTCCGGAAATGACACTATCAATGCAGACGACGGTGACGACCAAGTTGATGCAGGTGCAGGAAACGATCTGGTTAATGCTGGAGATGGTAATGATACCATATTTGGCAATGATGGAAATGATGAAATTCGCGGCGATGATGGCGATGATATTATCTTCGGCAACGATGGCGATGACCGTCTTGTCGGTGGCCTAGGCGATGATCTGATCATTGGTGGCCTTGGAAATGATATCATCATCGGTGATGGCGACGTCGTATTTAATGTCGATGCTAACCGCGATATCTTGACGAACTCTGCCGGTTTACCAGACTTTACTGTTACCGATATCTATGAAGGTGGCGATGACACATTGATTGGTGGATCTATTGGTCAGAGTCCATCTGCCAGCGGTGATGATTATATTGATGGTACAAATGGCGATGATTTAATCATTGGCGATGATGCGATCCTTTATAATGGTGACAATGATGATGACGGCTTTTGG
>JABSQK010000059.1 GCA_013215875.1 Lentisphaeria bacterium | reverse complement strand
GTTGATATTGAAATTTTTTAAGAATTATTTGTGGCTTGGATTTTACCGCAGGTTCTGCACTAAATGCGTATATCCCATATTTTGTTGATAAATAAATGACACCATAAACATCATCCGCCGCACACGACTTAATTGAGGTCTCCAAGTCATTCTCATTGATATTCACTGTACGAATAAGCTTATGAACAAAGACGTCACCTTTACTGCTTAGCTCATATTGATGGATCTTTCCAGTATCTGTAGCAATAAAACTATAGAGCTTTCCTTGGCGATTTTGGTATAAGCAAGATGCTGTACTTTCTTTTGTACGGAGTCGTTTATTATCGATGCGTTTTAATTTACGGGTATCACGATCTACCTCAAATAAAACAATCGATGCTGATTTTTTTCGCTGATTAAAACCAATTATATCAATTTTACGATTATTGAATGGAACATTATAGCGTATATCAATGTCACCAGGAAGTACTGCATTAATTGTTTGTAGAAGACGTCCCTGCAAATCGTAAACAAATATTTTTTGAGACTTACTGTCTGAAACAATGAGCGTGCTTAAATGCTTGCCTGTTGCATGTTCCCATATACAAAGATCGGTTTGGTTTTTGGTATGTTTGTTTTTGAGATTTACCCGAGGGGCGATAATTGGAACGTCACCGGCACGACAATACGATACAAGTATCAAGACTGTAAGAAAAAATTTAAACAACGCTTATATCCTTAATTTTCTAATCAATATAGGCCTTTTGTTGTTTTAATCTATTCCGCACATTCATTATCGCAGACACCATCTACATCTGGGTTATCAGTGGTAAAGCAGTCGCAGTCGTATATTGTTGCATCAGCGCCAGTTACATCTAGAAACCACTTACCCATTGCACTTCCAGATCCGCTGACCTTATCATTATACAACCTTACTGTTAAGTCTCCGACGATGGTGTATAGATTGTTATTATTTATAAGATAGGCACTGTCATTAATATCTATGCCACTTTGGGTATCGTTACCCTTTGGGCTAATACGAATTTTCTCAGCGGGCCCCTCTCATAAGCAGTACCGTCTGAATCAACTGCAATCGTTTTTGGGTCTTCTCGCGAGATATACGTGCCGGCAACCTCATCAATGGTTAAACAAAAAACGCTCTGGGGACTATTGCTTGGACTGAGGTTTACCGCCCCTGTAATTGCCCCGTCCAGGTCACAGGAAACGACGATATCCTCTTCATCATCACAATTCGCTACTTCGTAATTATAATTATCGGCAAAACCCTTTATGTCTCTGCTCAGATTCAATTCTACTGCATAGCCTTTTGAAGAAATATCCACTTTGTACCATTTAGTTGAATCTGCCATGTACAAGAGTTCATTGGGGTGAGCAGTGAGCGATTCAATACTTTGTGAGCCTGCAATTGTAACAAAAGCGGTGATGTTTCCGCCTTTTGAATTATGCCCAAAATTGTCGAAGACATAAATCATGCTGTGAGCACTCTTTGAACGCACAAGGTAAACTTGTCCGTCTGAAGCCACTGCCATACCACCAACAGTAAAATCGAGGGTGTCTTCTAAAGACACTGATGCTGTTGAACTGTTTATCTTATATAGCTTTTTACTTTTAGTTGTGATGCCATATAAATCATTTCCAATAAAAATCATGGCACCAATCTGGTTATTGCCAGTTAGGCCTGTACTGCCAACCAATGTCGTAGTAACCCCAGTCGATGGATCCTGGTCAAAATCATCGGTCGTAATGGAATACAGCGTACTGTTAGCAGAGGAATTATCCATAAAGAAAATTGTTCCGCCAGAACTAAATGCTAATCCTTCTGCTTCAATGGATGTGGCACCTGATATAGTCCCTTCTATATTGCTAAAGGTACTACCTTCCGAAAGGACAAAGTAATACAACTGATCATTCACAATCGCCCATATAGTTTTACAGGGTGTGTCTAAGTCGCCGGTTTCTGCGACACTTACAGCAACTGACTGATATACCTCTGTTTGGTACTCAAGTTTTGTGCGATCGGCATAATCTTTAGTAATTGGCCAGCTGATCTCTGCATAAAGTGTGACCCTTATGTTAAGGTTCGACATGGTAACTTCGCTTTTCCAGGCACGTATTTCTCCGGTAAAATCAGCGCCCAGGGTACCCGTTGAGCTGATAATTTTGTATACACCGGTTTGATTCACAGCAGGGTCATAAGAAGCAAGTTCATCATTGGTAGCATAATAGAGTTGGTAGGTAGCACTACTCATCAGGCTTGTTTGACTCATCGCAAGATTATCACTTAAGGCATATTTTACATCGGGAAATGCATTTATTTCGGTCCAGTCTTTCTCTATTCTCGATGCAAATTGATGAATGAACTGATCCATTGAGTCATTGGCATAATTACGATTTGAAGCTTCTTTATTATCCTGCAGGCCCGATGTGAATAAACTGACTGAAGTGACCAGCACAACAAGAATTAAAAAAAGCGATACAACAACTTCGATCATATTAAATGAACGCTTTTTAAACGGTAGTTTTAATTGTTTATTTGGAGAACAACTTCCCTCATCAAAGTTAACTTGGCCGAGTAGTGAGTCTAAGCGTATCGAATCTTTATCCATTTTTATACCCCTGTTATTAAGTCTCGCTTCATTGCAGGTCCACACCTGTAGTTTTATACATACCTAAGCTAAAGACTGCATAGCCATGTAAACGCAGAACAGCGTTCCTTACTATGTGACTTTGGTCAATCCGCTTATTTAATTAAGCGGAATTTTGGCGTGTAAATCAAGAGTAAATATTTATAAACATATGATATTCAGATATTTAGATATGTATTAAAAAATATTTCAAAAAATATTTTCAGCCTCAACGAAAAAGTGCTCGTGAGGCTAATCTCAAAAACGCACAGTATTTTGATGGCCTAATTTGGCATATAAACTGCGCCTAAAATTAAATCTAAAAATAAGGATATTTTTATGATTGGGCAATCGGTTGATAAGAAAAATTGGCAACTTATAGACCACGATAATTTCTACATAGTCAAAACGGATTGCACGATATTAAGCGACGACTATTTGGCTTATTTTACTGATGCATTTCAGCGCTACCCCAATCTGGCGATTGTTGGTGCAAAGCGACTCTCTGCAGACGGAATGATTTTTTCCATGGGTGAGCGCTTGGTTCATGCCAAGGGATATCACCAGATTGGTCGAGGACTGGCCAAACATTACTATGTCTTTCCTGAAGAGGTCGATGTGATATCTGCTGGACTTTTTGCTGTTTCAAAAGACTTTACCGGCGAAATTGATTGTGCGCAATTTACTGATCTTTCAGCAATAGATCTTTCACTCAGTTGTCGTTTAAAAGGTGGACGCATTATGAGTTTGCCACATGTACTAGTAAAGGATGAGACGATACCACAACCGGATAAATTTGAAGAAGCTGAGTTCATGCAAGCGTGGGGGTTTAGCTGGAACAATCCGGATTTGGGCGATCTTTGGGAGCGCTATATGGGCAGTGAATTATTGTGGGATTTGTCACAACACCCGGAGGTAACTGAATTCGAAAAGTATACAGATCGTGATGCGTATCATTGGAAGACCTATGATACTGTTGACTCATACAGAGCCCGTACAGATCTCTTGATAGAGGAAATCAGTAAATTGTCCCAGGACTGCCGGGTACTTGATTTTGGTTGTGGCGATGGCTTATACAGCCATTTGCTTGCCCAAAAAACGGGTTCGGAAATCATTGGTATCGATATCGAAGTCGATGGTATTAAACAAGCGGAGAAAATGACCCGGGATGAAACATACAGCGGTCACAGACCAGCCTTTGTTCTGGGTGAAGTGGGACCCTTACCTTTTGACGATGACCATTTCGAGACAGTTTTTATGCTCGATGTAATCGAACATTTATCAAATCCAGTCGCAATTATCAATGATATAAAGCGTGTTTTGAAGCCAAATGGGATTCTATTCTTAACTACACCTGAATGGAATTTTCATAGAATCGCAGATCCCTACCACGTGGTGGAATACAGTGTCCAGGAATTGACCGATCAATTAACCCGTAATGGATTCAATGTACTGGCTGCTTGTGATATACCACAGTACAGGGATATTATCGCTGTCGCTCAAAAGACCTGATCATATACATTGTTCGATCAGGTATTCCTGAGATTTTTCTAAAATTCAGGCAGTCATTAAACTGCAATTGATTCCAGTCTATTTAAAGACACCGTTTCTTCTCCATGCCCTTTATGCAAGGATACGTATGTGGCTGACACACAGCAATCTCTTGCATTTAAGACTTAATGTATTAGAATTCAGTGAAGAAAGGTGAAAAAACAATCTATGTTCCAGTAAGAAAACTATGGCTTATTCTAAATATTATCTATTCGTATTTTTTACACTGCTTAATTTTGCGCTTTATGCAGAAGATGAAAAAATACGAAAATACTAACTCGTTATAGCAGAGGAAATCATGTCCCCTGCAGGTAAACCTGTGAAAGCGTTAACTGTAAATGGTGGCATTCCGGGACCGACCCTGCATTTCAATATTGGTGAAACAGCAGTAATAACAGTAAAGAATAAACTTAAGGAAAGCAGCTCTGTACACTGGCATGGATTATTGCTGCCAAATGCGCAAGATGGTGTGCCCTATCTAACCACGCCACCAATTAAGCCAGGCACTCAACTGACTTACAAATTCAAAATTATCCACGCTGGTACCTATTGGTATCACTCACATACCGGGCTTCAGGAACAACGGGGTGTCTATGGCTCGATTGTTATTCAGCCTAAGGAAAAAGACAAGGACAAGGTCGACCGCGACTATGTTTTGCAATTGTCTGACTGGACCAATGAAAATCCAAAACTGGTAATGAAATCGCTCATGCGCGGCAGCGAGTGGTATGCTGTAAAAAAGAAAAATGTGCAATCGATCAGTGGTGCCTTCAAGGCAAAAAAACTTGGTGACTATTTTAAGCGGGAATGGTCGCGCATGGGGCCAATGGATTTGTCCGATGTGGCATACGATGCATTTCTTGTGAATGGCAAACGAAGTCTATCGCTTGATGCAAAACCCGGTGAGAGAATTAAATTACGACTGATTAATTCCGGTGCATCCACTTATTTTTATCTCGACAGTGCGACAGGCCCAATGACGATCGTAGCAGCCGATGGCCCAAAGGTAAAACCTGTGAAGGTAAAGCGTATCCTTATGGGCATTGCCGAAACCTACGATATAATTATCACGATTCCGAAAGAAGGACGTTATGAATTTAGAGCTACGGCACAAGATGGCTCAGGTCATTTTTCGGTATTTTTTGGCAAAGGCAAAGAGCAATT
>JABSQK010000589.1 GCA_013215875.1 Lentisphaeria bacterium | reverse complement strand
TTGCCCAAATTTGTCCGAGGGGTTTTGGCAACGTCGCAGTGCCGACGGGCCCAAAGGCTCCGAGGATGCGGCCGCGTTTCCACCCGGGTGCATAATGAGAGCCGTGTACGCCGTGATGCTCATTTGGATAGGTCCACAATTCCTCGCCGCTTTCCGTATCATAACAAGTGAAGACCGCTTTACCCGCATCAGTCGACAAGACTTTCGTATTATCAGGTGTGGATAATGCCCCGGTCATTTTTGGCAGTTTTTTGACATTCTTAAGGTCATAAACGGGGGCGCCGCATTCCGTAAAACTGGCGACTTTAAACTGGTAGGTGGCATCCTTATGGGTTCCGTAAAAGGTCAAGTCCGTATTCATATTCATCGACCAATAATTATAGCCGCCTAAACCAAGCGTCAGCGGAAAGGTTTGCACTTCATTCGGTTCACTGCGATGGTTGCCGTTTTTGTCGGCCCAGAAAAGGGTCTTATTCTGCTTTGCAATGGGGCGAATCATTCCGCGCATGGCATATTTCGCATCGCTGAGGCGCTCAAAAAGCCCGATTTCCGGGGTCTTTTTCCGTTTAAATAATGCGGCTAAATACAAGCGCTTATTCGCGGGCTGGCAAAAGCGCGCCGAACTATGGGGGTATTGATGATTAAAAATACCCAGCATTTTTGCCCGGCCTGTTTTCGGGTCGATGCGAAATTCACAACCTTCGCCAACCATCAGGTCCGGGTCCCAGGGATTTATCGCCCCGCCACTGGCACCGTAATGTGTCGGGCCAAAAAACTCTTTGACAAATTCGCCGGTTTCCGGGTCCCATACGCTCATGCGTTTTGGGATGAGCTCCGTTTCTGCAGCCCAGAGCTTGCCGCGTGCATCAACGGCGATTCCCCATGCCCGGCCCAGTCCATGGGGTTCCCAGAGACCCTTGCGTGTGCGCCCTCCGGCTTTACCAATCTTCATCATGATGGTTCCCTCAGAATCGTATTGCTTTATCTGGAAGAAAGGGGAGCCATAGGAAATGTAGATATTACCTTCTTTATCCACACAAATATCGCCGTTGTTTTTCAAATTTTTCATGACGAGTCTTTTCTTGCCCGTCTTAGGGTTAAGCGCATAGAGTTTGGTGCGATCCACAAAAATATAGATCAGCTCCTCATTTACGACTGCCAGGCGACCGGGCGCCAGCAGGGGAATCGATTTAATCTCTTTGCCTGTATCACTGTCGAGGATGACCAGCAGATTGCTGCGCGCCTGAGCGATATCGCCTGGAAAGCACTTTTCTACATATTTGCGATTGTTCTCCGCGACTTGTTCCTTGGTCATTGGTTCATCGGTACTGGGAAAATCGATGGTGAAGGTTGTCTTGCGCAGGGCACTGACAATCACCTTATGTACTTCAGGGATTAGGTAGTGCGGCGATTTGAAGGCTAAAATGCGCGATTTGTTGCTTGTTTGGCCGCTTGCCAGCCACTTTTTGATGATGCCGCGGCTGCGCTTTTTGTCGATACTTGCCCAAATTAAGCGGCCGGCAATACCGCCCTTATCTTCAACAATGCGGGTGAGAAATCGATGCCAGTTAATCACATCGCTTTCCTGCCAGGACCAACCTGAGAAACTCATGTAGAGTTTGCCTTTGTAGGCATCGAAGCCGCCGGCGCCATAATCCATTCGCGCTGGACCACCGGGCTTTTTCCAGATAGCTTTTATGGGCATATCCCCATTCTTACGCCCGGGCCAGGCCACAGGTTTACCATTTTTCGAAGAAACACGTTTTAAAGTGGCATTGCTTATGTAGTAGACCATCTCCTTTGTAGGGTCAGAGGCAATAAGCCCCGCACTGTTAAAGTGAAAGCCCGCAGCCCATAGCACATTGCCATCGAGATCCATTGCAATCAGTGCCTTGCCTGCCTCGGCACCGCTCCAGCCTAGGTAAACCTGTTTGTCATCGGCATCGACAGAATAGGGTAGTCCATGATCACCGCCCCAATAGCTTGTCGGGCTCGTATCCCATGGATCGCTCGGACCGTGATAGGCCCAGCCGCGCATGCGCACGCCAATGCCCGTATGATAAATTGCTTCCCAGCTGTAGTTACCAGCTGGAACAGTGATGCCCGGCCGCTTGCAGGTAAGGGTGGTCAGACCATCCCAATAAATCTTATTTGCACCCTTTTTGAGCTTTTTGGACTTCAATAACTGGCAAACGACTTTTCCTTTGCTGTTCTTGATATTGAGTGAAACATACGCATCAGTGGGCAGGGTAAATTCGATGGGTTTACCGGTATTTTGGGCAAAAAGAGGCATGGATAATAATAGCAAACACCTGACTTTTAACATCTTAAACACCTGTTATCTTATTTAATAAATACATAATAAAGAGCTTAGCATAATGCGCCAAAGCACCTGAGTCAACGGACTTTTTTCATATTTCTAAACTATTCCATACCCTAGGCATTAGATTGTACATTTTTACTAAAGTTCCATTGTTTCTCAAAAAAAAGGTAAATAGTTACTTATTTATGGCGTATGTCTCAGAGCTTATTGTTTTTTGGGCCTGTTATTAGGGAAAAGGGCCAATCAGGTAAAGTGGAATTTTATAGTAGCTACCAGTCGCCGAATGGTAGAACGAATGAACCTGTCGGCGACAACTTCCTACTGTAATCGGTGATAAAGACAGATGAAATTAATAAATGCTAACTAAAATTGCGATGAAGCATATCGCATAATCGTCCTCTTGTCCTTAAGAGGAAGTCTGTTAGGTTTATGAGCCGAATAACAAAGGAAAAAAGTATGCCCTATAAATTTGCAAGTAAAGAATTTGAGATCGATGAAAACTGGTTAAAACATGGTGATGATATTACTCTTGGAATTGTCCATGGAATTGTTGTTACTGATACCGATGAAATAATTATCCAACATGTCGTGCCGGAAGAAAGTACAAACAAAGATTGTTTAATTGTTGCCAATCCTCAAGGTGAAGTTCTGCGAACCATAAAGGTCGAAGGCTCGGCGTTTCCACATGGCCTAACACTCCATAAAGAGAATGGCCAGGATGTGCTCTACTTCAGTGATTGTAAAAAAGGTTTATTTAAGACCAGCATGACGGGCGAAATACTCTGGCATGTAGAACGCCCGGAGCTGTATCAAATCCTATCACAGTTGCACTATGAACCATCGAATACGGCAATTGACAGCAATGGCACAGTTCATTTTGCAGATGGCTACGGCTCCTATTATATTATTAAATTTGATACCGAAGGAAATGAACTTGGGGCCTATGGTGGACCGGGCATCAAAGAGGAACAATTAATTCATCCTCATGGTCTAGCGGTTTGTCAGTATCAGGGAGAAGAAGTCATTGTTATTCCAGAAAGTCCGCCCTCTGGTTTAGATAAGCCAATGCGAGATAAATATAATGCTCATACAAAAATCAAAATTTTCGATTTAGACGGGAACCTTAAAGCTGCAAAAAATATTGATGCCTTGAGTCCGCGTATTCTAAGTGAATACAACGGACAGTGGCTGATGCCGGACTTTCAGGGGCGCATCATTCTTCTGGATGAAAACTTTGAGTATGTTGAAAGTATTGGTAAAAGTGATGAACGTTTCGCGTCACAAAGCTGCACCGTGGATTATCCGCTAGTACGTCCGCATGACATCGGCTCTGACAGCCAGGGCAATCTCTATATGGCGGATTATACCGGCAAGGTTTTAAAGTTCAGCTGTACCGGTTAGCAAATCAGTTTCGAGTGCACCCGCCAAGCAGTTTGCGCTAATAACAAACATTATAGAAGAATTTCGCTATGCGATATGTTGGCTGATACGATTCTTAGCTTGGCCTTGCACCATCGGAGGAGCTTGCGATTTACAAGCGCAGCGAAGCGGCTACTCAAAAGCACCAAAAGTTAATTTGTTTTGTTTGGGCCGTTCCATTTTTATCATTGGGTGTTTGTATTGCCAGATCGTTTTATCCCATAGCATTCCCGGACCCTTGGGAATATCGTTAAGTTTGTAGGACGAGATTAAACGTTTTGTTAATCGATAGTCCATCTTCTTCGGGTTTTTAAATTTCAGGGACTTACCGGTTTTTGTGAATTTTAAAGACTTGGGTAATTTTTTAAATCCCTTGCTGAAGAAGTTATACGTTCCGGAAACGGATTCCATTTTAGCACCCTTTGTTAGACTCAGAAAGTTCATGTTTTTTTGATTACTAAAATTATCGTGGATCACATTTCCATGGGCGATCAATCCGGCCTGCGCATGATCAATCGAGACAATTGCGGTGATATAGGGGCTGAGAATTGTATTGTTTATCAGATAGAGATTGCCATTGTGCGCTTTACCGCCATCCTGGCCAAAGTGAATAGTGCCTCTGTTACCTTTACAGTTGCTTGCCTTTACAATCAGATTACCGATCAATACACTATGGCTTCCCGGTACGGTCGTATCTTTGCCATCCACCAGATCGAATTCCCTGTTCGACGAATCATGAATGTAGGAATATTCGATACGGTTAAAATGAGCCCGGCTTTTTATATTATGTCCAGTGAGACTATTGTTTACCTCGCAATAGCGCAGGGTTACGCTGGCGCCGCCAAGATACAGGTTGTGATTGAAGCCCGCCTCTTTTTTATTGCCATTTGAATAGATGTGACAAAACTCGATTATTTGATTTTGTGCGGATTTTGCTGAGCCATCGCCATTCGACATGATACCCATATCGTTATCATGAATGACGCAATTGCTAATACGTATGTTGTTCGCCTGATTGATTCGAAATGCCGCGGCGTTGCAACTCTTGTTGGTCGCTCCGGATAATTCAAAGTTGCTAACAATGCAGTTATCCGTTCCCTTATTAAATTGAAACATCGCCCGGGGCGTGCTTCCCACACCACTGTAATCGAAACCCTTTCCAGAAAGCTTAACAGGCTTGCTACCCATGCCCTTAATCATGATCCCGCCCTTACGAAAGAAGACAGCGACTTTCTGGTAGGCTTTGCCATTTTTCAATGGATATACTTTTATCGTATCGCCTTTAGCGGCCTTTTTCATAGCATCTTCAATGCGCTGAAATTTCTTACCTGGACCCACTTGATACGTTCTGGAAAAGATTAGACCCGGTACAAAAAGCAAAAATAAAATAAAGCGCATATACATCCCTCAAGTTTGTCTAACAACGAATCTACACCAATTATCACCAATATAAATTTATAATCAGGAAATGGATTTAACTAAATAGATGAAGTTATATAGTATGAATCTAATGAAAGGAGTAAGCATGGACGAACAGGAAATTGCCGAGAGGCTTGAAGCGGTAGAGAAAAAAAGCAACGCGATGTATACTGCTGTCGCATTGATCCTATTGGGTTTTGTTATCATTGGATTTATACTAAATTTTAGTGTGTATATGAATAGTTCCAGCTTTCAAAAAATGTTTAAAGATATGCTGGGGGGAGAGCCACTTCCTGTAATCACTGAGTACTATTTCTATACGAAGCAATTTATAATGGTGGGAGATTTGATTTGTGTAATTGCCTCTATCTTTTGTTTTTATAAAAGGGATAAACCACGTCGCTTACTTATTATTGCAGGGATAGCAGTTTATTTATCTTTCAAATGGTCAATTTCAACCCTGGCAATGTTTTTGCCATTGATGAAGTTAATTGAAATGATTGGCGCCTGAAATTTAATATGACAGCTTTCGGTCCTTTCTGAGTTAGTCTTCTTGCGAAGGGAGTAAAGGCGGTTATTGTTGGCGCTTCACGTGCCAGAGTGGCGGAATTGGCAGACGCGTTGGATTCAAAATCCAATTCTCGCAAGGGAGTGTGGGTTCAAGCCCCACCTCTGGTACCAAAAATCCCATACATATGTGTGGGATTTTTTATTGCTTATATATATGCTTAATGGTTTCTGATAAATCATGTAGCGCATACAGCGGAATATTTGCTAATCCATCATCCACCCGGTAGTCACTAAGTGAGCTGCGTATGGAGAGTTCAGAATTATATTTCGTCCTGAATGCTTTGAGGCTTTTCGCTTTCAGGTTGGTTTCAGCCTTTACTTCAATGGGGATAATACCAGATGAATCTTGAATAACAAAATCAATTTCCGCTGTTCCTTTTTCGGAACTCCAATAGTGAACAGGCAACTCCTTTATGCAAATTAGCTGCTGCAGGACGTATTGTTCAGTGAGCGCACCTTTAAATTCGGTAAACAGCTCGTTTCCTTCAAGCAATGATTTTGCACTTAACGATGTCATTGCCCCAAGAAGGCCCGTATCTAAGATAAAGAGCTTGAATGCTCTCGGATCCTCATACGCTTTAAGTGGCAAATGGGGTTTGCTGATACGTGTTACTTTGTGTATCAGCCCACAGTCAATAAGCCAACTCATTGCCATTTCATATTCTCTTGCTCGGGCTCCTTGTTTGACCAACCCATACACAAACTTTGAGTGCTCTTTGCTTAATTGTGCAGGAATTGATTCCCAAAGCATTCTGATACGCGGAACGATTTCATTTGGGGCATGTTTTGAAAAATCCTGATCATACGCTGTGAGTATGCGTATTTGTATCTCTCGCACTTCAACTAGTGAGGCCTCCTCCTTAAAGGCTGCTACTGCTTCAGGCATCCCGCCAATAAAGTAGTATTGTTTGAGAAAAGAGATGAACGTTTCTTTAAAGCTTTTAATTAGGTCCCACTCTTTTTCCTGATACGCAGTAAATAGCTTTGGGCTTGCAAGAGCATGTAAGAATTCATAAAAGCTCATCGGATAAAGGTCCAGGAAGGAGACCTTGCCCACCGGAAAAGAACTGTCGGGATGTAAGGCGACACCGAGAAGAGATCCAGCCGTAATGACATGGTACTGAGCGGCGTTTTCACAAAAATATTTCAATGAATTGAGTGCATTAGGGACTTCTTGGATTTCATCAAGGATGATAAGCGTATTTGATGGATCGATATCCATTTCGGCTTCAATTTCAAGGCCGGAGATAATTCGCTCGATTTTTAAATCCTGCCTGAATAACTCTTTCATTCGTGAGTTATTATCCAGGTTTATATAAGCAAAATTGTTGTATTCCAAGCGCCCGAATTCCTGCATAAGCCAGGTTTTACCAACCTGTCGCGCACCTCGAATAATGAGGGGCTTGCGTCGGGAAGACTGCTTCCATTTTTTAAGCGAATTTAGCTCTTCTCTGTACATAGACCAGCTCCTTAATCACATATTCAAAGGGAATAATAGTTAAACTATCACACATTACAAGGGAAATATGTGATTATCTAGCCTTTTAAAGCCCCATATAGGCCTTGCACTTAGGCAAATGAGGTTAAATAGATAGTATGAGAATGCTGAGCTCCTACGATGTGCTACATTAGCAGTCAACAACAACGCACTCGAAGTGCCAAATACAGGAGCTCAGCAATGACTACAGTAACACAGGAATGGACAATTGGAATGGACTTAGGCGATAA
>JABSQK010000588.1 GCA_013215875.1 Lentisphaeria bacterium | reverse complement strand
AGCAATGATCCTTTAAAAATTAGAGCTAATTTAGAATCAGGAAATGTATTAGATCTAGATCAAGGAACCTTAACACATTCGTGGGAACGCTTGTTTAGTTGGATTATAACATCAAAAGGATATACAATTGAAGGAATATAGATATCTATTCAATATTAGAAGTTCCAGTAACAGGGAAGACATTATCGCAAATTTAGTATGTCAGATATCGAAACCCTCCTTCCCTATTTCTGGAGTTTCCCTTTTTGAGATCAACACGGAGGACGAATTGCTTTTATCATTCGAAAACATCACCTCTTTCTATCATTCCAATTATGTGCGATTGAGCGGTGCCCCAATAATCATTTTCGACAACATTGATCTTTACAATAAATTCCTATCCAAAATCCAATCTCTTTCTTTAGGTTCAATAGAACCCATTATTAAACATGATGATTCTAACCGAATAAAAATATCACCATCGCTTGAAGAATTTGAAGCATCTATTCCAAATAGGAACTCCACCTTTTGCCATTTCATTGCATCCTCAACCGAAGCTTTCGAAGGTTGGAAAAACAAAATGGACAGTTCACGTTTAAAGATTTATTCAGGAATCCTAATTTTAAAAGAAGAGCTAGATTCGCTTAATCATCGTGTCTTACAAAAAAACGAAAGACTAATACTTATCTCACAATCCTTAGAAGCTATAAAGAGTGAATATGAGAAAGAACTTTCATGGTATAGAAAAGAAATTACCAATATTAAAACATGGTACGAATCAGAACATGGTAACACTCCAAAAGTCATAACTAAAGTATTTAAAAGACTATTTTAACCATGTTTTCTAAAAAGACACAACAGAAGGCTCCGTCCCTTACTGCGAAACATTTGATTAACTGTAAAGTAGTACCATTGCGACACTCAATATTAGCAATGTTACCTAAGAACGCTATTGTTGCGGAAATTGGAGTATTAGGAGGAGATTGGTCAGATAAAATTATTAAAAATACTACCCCAGAAAAGCTAGTATTAATAGATACATTCTGTTCAAACGATTATCCACACTTAAAGCGGTTTACTAAAAATTCTCATTTTGATTTTATCAATTCAAAATTTAGTACTCCAAGCATAGATATCAGAAAAGGACTTTCATGGGAATGTCTTAGTGAGTTTGAGGAAAACACATTCGATTGGATATATGTAGATGCGGCTCATGATTACAAATCGGTAAAGAAAGATCTTGTAGAGGTGCATAGAGTACTTAAACCAAATGGCTATATTATCATGAATGATTACATTATGCATGATCATATCATGAAAGAAGACTATGGCGTTGTACAGGCTACAAACGAATTTATGTTAGATAATAATTTTGAAATGCTTTGCTTTGCATTACATCCGGATATGTTTTGTGATGTATTGATAAAAGAAATTCCAACTCAATAGATGAATTATTGGCTAATAACTACAGAGTTCCCTCCTATTCATGGAGGAGGTATTAGCACCTACTGTTGGCATACGAGTAAAATGCTCGTTGAAAATGGTCATGAGGTTACCGTTTTTATAAACGACGAATCAATCAAAGGAACTTCAAATGTAGAAATTGATAAAAACCTCACCCTTATCCGATTT
>JABSQK010000587.1 GCA_013215875.1 Lentisphaeria bacterium | reverse complement strand
CACGGCGCACGGCCCCCTCAATCCGCAAATGTGCCGGCGGCATCCATTCGGGATCGTGGATAAAATCGGTGCCCCAGTCAATCGCAAGTTCCTGAAGCAGATAGATCCCCATCTCATCGCACAAATCACTCAGACAACGCGGTCCGGTGTAATGGGTGCGAATCATGTTTACATTGCAGCGCTTCATCATTGTCAGGTTCTGACGCAGCCATTCCTTCGGTGTATACATCCCGTGTTCCGGATGGAATGTCAGGTGGTTCACACCCCGGAACTTCACCGGATTCCCATTCAGACGCGGGCCTTCCGGCGTGAGATCGAAATAGCGAAATCCCGTACGATAGCTCATGCGTTGTGCCGGCTGGCTTCCGGCTTTCAGCAGAATATTGACAGTGTATAGATTTGGATACTCGTCATTCCAGAGCTGAGGTTTCGCCACGGTCAAAGATAACGGTAAGGACGCTTCGGCGCCAGTCTCAACCGTCGCATCGGCGCTGGCATCGGCCACCACGTTCCCAACTGAATCGACCAACTCGACCGAGACGGAAGCCGACGTCGCATCCGCACCTGTGTTGGCAACTGTCACTGTGCCACTGACCATTCCAGTTAGCAGATCCGCATCAAGCACCGTGATCAGATGATCTTCGGCAATGTGGCACGGTTCGACGGCAAACAACTCTGCCGACTGGGCCAGTCCGCCAAACTCAAGCGAATGGCGCACCATGTCCATCTGCACAAACTTGTGACGGCGAATCAGCCGGACGGCGATCACTGCTTCCTCACCAGCGTTGATACGATCCGTCACATCGAACTCGACGGGCGTCATGCCGCTCATATGCTCACCCAGGCAGTGCCCGTTGAGGTAGAAGCGACCTGCGGGAAAGACTGCGTCGAAGCGCAGTACAATACGCTTGCCTTGCCAATCCGCTGGAACCGTCACCCGACGGCGCAGAACCGCGCCATCCTTGGGATCAATGTGGGTCAGCGTAACGCGATCCCAGTTCGGAATTTCCCGACTGTGCGCTTCCGGATCGGCATAGAACACCTTGCCGGGCTGAGCAATCAACTCCCAGGCCGCATCGTCCGTTGCCGGTGCAGCCAGCGTCTCTTCATCCGTCGGGAACGGCCATTTCAGCACCCGCCATTCACCGTCCAGCGAGAGCCTCATGCGGCTCTCGTCCGTTACTGGTATCTGTCGAATCGTCATGTCATTCATAATAAGGTCTCTCTTTCATAAAATATTTCATACTCTTGATTGTTGGATTTAATACTTAAAAAAGCCAGCTTTTCAGCTGGCTTTTTTGGTGCTCGGGGCGGGAGTCGAACCCGACAACCTCACTAATATAGTAAATGTTATCTATATTGCTAGATTGCCTGTAAATAAAAGGCTCTAACCGTATACAATCATTATATTCAGACCTCACGAGGAGGTCTAGACCTAGTAAAACACGCAGACATCGTATAAGAGCAACGCTACCACTACCCCAAGCTGTACTTGATGAATTGCCAAATATTAGCCCAGGTGATTATCTGTCCCCAATTCAGCAGGAACGACACGACGGGTTTCTATGTGAATAAAGAAAAGCATATAGATTGTTTTCATCCCAGTGAGTGTCAGAACTTCAGTGGTAAAGAAGTCGGTTGCCCAGAGTACATCCTTGTGGCGTGCTATAAATTCTTTCCATGTTCCTTGCGACTCCCGTTCCGGCTTAGGAAATATACCATGCTTTCTGAGAAGCATTCGTACGGTTTCTGCGCAGACATGAATATCGATATTCTTAAGTTGGCCATGAATTCTTTCCGCACCCCAGCTGCGATTTTCTCTCGCCATTTTTAGAATGACTTTGCAGTGATGCGGTGGAATACCTGGACGTCCTGGTTTTCTAGGAACATTTGATGAATCGTATTTCCTGGCGATAAGCTTTCTATACCAGCACGTCAAGGTCTCTGGTTTTACAATGGAGATATAATTTCCAAGCCCAGCTTTGATAATTGGCCGTGCTTTTTTTGCCAATATTCGACGCTCTTCATCAGTAAAAATTAATCTGTTGCCCGATGATTCACATCTAAATTTTAGAATACGATTTTCTTCGCTTATATAATCTATAACTATCAGTAAAATTTGCTGTTTCGGATTACGAAGTTTTTTTAACAAAAGTTTAAGTAACATTATGTTTTTACTTTTTATAAATACTATAGTTTTGCCCATGAGATGAAGAAGCTGTCAAAAATTTCTTAGAAGTCGTTGATTTCAAAAATTGAGCGTAATTAAACTCCGGATGAGTTTATGAGTAGCACGGGGTGGGGACAAATAACCTAAATGGGTATTGGGTTATATCAAGCATAACCCATGAGGGGAATTTGATTGACAGCTTCGATGACGTGGCAAAGAGTAATGCTCTATTCAAGATTCTTTATTCATTATTGAATTGTGTACTTGCTATTCCGTCCAGGATCTTGCAAACTTTTTTCGTGAGATCTTGCCAGTTATTTTCATTTGCATTCTTCAAGAGATCGATAGCTGATTGGAGATCCGGTTCAGGATCATTATTTGACCCCATGTTGGGGATGGATAGTACGGCTTGCTTCGCAGCTTCATTACTGATGTGAGAGTAATGATTTGTTATTGCAGGCGAACTATGGCCAACAATCGATTGAACAACTGCAAGGGGGACACCTGCATTAGCACAAAAAGAGACAAAACTGTGGCGCAAAGAATGGAAGCCATATTGGGATACTGCTATTTGTCGGTTTTTCCTTTTAGTTTTTTCCCGCACCTTGATGTCACAATCCTCAATAATTGTAACGGCTGATCTACATACACCTGATTGGTTGCGGTCGTATCTCTCTGAAAGGTGAGGGGAGACAAACTCCAAATCTACAGATTCACTTGGCTTGTACTTTGCCAGCATTGCATAGAGGGATGGATGTATTGGTATTGAAACACGTTTCATAAGCCGCTTCGTTTTGACAGGAATTAATGAAATTTGTCTTGTCTCAAAATTCACGAATTCCCATTTGAACTTGATACAATCAATTAGCCGGAGTCCGGTATAAGCTCCGAGATGATAAACCACTTCCCATTCCAACCTGTCTTGCAGTTCGTAATCGGGATCTGCGAGTTTATTAAATATTGAGGTGAGTTGTTTTTCTGAGAATTCCTTTTTGGATTGAGTATCAAGAGAACGTAATTGGACGAATTGCCATGGATTTGTTGAATCAATACCAGCCTTTAGATGGAGTCTCTTTGTTAAATGGCTTAGTGCTTGGATATGCCTATTATATGTTCTTGGTGCAATGTTCTTTTCTCCAAGTGACTCACCATATGAAATTGCCATTTGCTGGCTGATTTGAGATACCATGCTTGCCTCTGGATGGTATTTTGAGAGCCAGGTAGTGAAAGTACTCCATGAGTTTTTGTAATTCTTTGTGGTGGACTCAGCGCGAGTATTACCTTTGATAAATACATCCCATGCCTTATCAATAGTAAAATCATTAGTGACATTTATTTCGTCTTCTTTTGCGCTGATGGCAGCCTTAATTCCAACCATCTTATCTCTTTGATTTATAGCCTGAATGGGACTAAGGATCTCCTTGCAAAGTTTCTCTGCTTCACGTCGATTTCCAGTCTCCAACGACCGCTTTATTCGCTTACCATTGATAACATATTCGATTTGGTAAACGCCACCTCTTTTATGTAGATAACCTGTTGTATTTCTAGCCATTTCGTTTATTGTCCTATACGGTCTTGAATGGTCTTTATCTGACGTTTGGCGACCATCACTTTTTAAGATAGATACACCATAAACACACCATGGCAACTAATTTAGCCTCAAAGTAAGTGGAATCATAATCCACGTGTCCGCGGTTCGAGTCCGCGACCCGGTACCATTTTTAGCCTCATATCCCCTCATTAGTTACTGCCAGGCGCTTAAAATCCTGGGATCGCTGAGCCCCAGCTCGGCATTTAAGCATCTTCACGCCCCAGCTCGGCATTTAAGCATCTTCACGCTCCAGCTCGGCATTAAAGTATTATTGCCCCATCTCAAACCGAATCTTCTTGACTCTTAAACCCTGTCTGCTACTTTAAAGTACTTATGGGAGAATACTTATATGCGCTTATTGCTTATAGACTTTTATTGGGCTCTTTCTCTACTTAAGTTAGTTCTGAAATTTATTAAAAAGTAAAAACAATCAAAGCACGAAGGGCAATTCAATGACGAATGAAGAACGAGTAAAATATTATATGGGTAAGTGGTATGATAAAAAAATAACAGTGAGGAAAGAGGACTTTTCAAAGTCAATTGATACCAGTCCAATATGTCTAGTAGAAAAAGCGACCCTCATGGATTCAATGGTTAAGAAAAGGGGGTATAAAAAAACGTTAAATTCTTACATCACCGATGGATTTTATTTGGCAGCTCTAGGTGATATAAGATTAGAGCCACGTATGATAAAACGCCAAACTAAATCGCTAGAGAACGATTTACCTATCATATCTAAGGGATCTTGGGCAGGGGAAAAAAGAATGGGTATAATTCTAAAATTAACTCATCGCAGGCATTGGAAGACAGATTGCCATGTTGCTTTGGCTAAGGGTGGCGACAGCTTATGGGATAAGAAAATCGATGAGGTTATTTGGCGTGGTTTTGCAACGACAATAAATCATCAAAAATATTCATCTAAGCCACTAGATGAAATGGATGATTCTTCTTCACGAACAAACTTTGTACGATTTTACTATAAAGATTACAATATTGGCTTTCATAGGTTAAAATCTGGTACTCACAGTAGTTGGGAAGTTTTATTAAAAGAGAGTGTTTCATGCGAAGAGCAGTTGAAATATAAATATATTGTCAGTCTCGAGGGCAATGATTTAGCCTCCGGTCTGAAATGGCAACTGCTCTCTAACTCTGTGGTAATCATGCCACCTCCTACCACCATTTCGTGGGCAATGGAAGATACTTTAATACCATATGAACATTATGTACCATTGAACCCAGCCGGGGATAATCTAGTAGACGCGTTAGAGTGGTGTAAACAAAATGATGCTACATGTCAAAAAATTGCTAAACAATCGACAGACTATATGCAGCAATTTGAAGATGAAGAAAATGAGCGACTCATTGCCGACTCTATTATAAAAAGATATAATGATAATGTGACATTTATATAGCTCTTAATCTCTGGGATCGCTGAGCCCCAAGTGCTTACTGATGCTTATGTACTTCATCACTTCCAGTTCAGCAAGTACTTGGGGCTTGGTTAACCACAGGTGAACAAGCATGTAAGTATCTTCACGCTCCAGCTCGGCATTTAAGTATTATTGTCCCTTTCAAACCCATTCTTCATCCCATCATTCGTTACTGTCGGGCGATCAAACTCAAGCCCTGACGGGGCGCTTAAAATCCTGGGATCGCTGAGCCCCAAGTGCTTACTGATGCTTACGTACTTCATCACTTCCAGTTCAGCAAGTACTTGGGGCTTGGTGAACCACAGGTGAACAAGCATGTAAGTATCTTCACGCTCCAGCTCGGCATTAAATTATTATTGCCTCTCTCAAACCGCCTTTTCTTGACTCTTAACCCCATCATTAGTTACTGTTGGGCGATATTATTATTGCCCCGTCTCAAACCGCCTTTTTGTGCACCCTAGCCATTGATCGTATAAACGTCCTTATAAATAGGGTTACACTTAAACCCTTTTCGTTTTCTTAAATTAATGTCAATATGTTTATTTTCAAGCATAAAGTTTTTAGCTGCCTGCCTGAATGCAATATTTGCAGCGTTCTTTTTATACTT
>JABSQK010000586.1 GCA_013215875.1 Lentisphaeria bacterium | reverse complement strand
GAGATCTCGTTAGCAATTTCTCGAGCTTTTCTTGAGCGGCATTCTAGTGGCGCTGACATACTGGGCAGAAAAAGCTGCTTCTACCAGCTTGCTGTACCTGTCGAATACGTCCTCTTTTGCAGCGTTTACACGTTTCACCTTTGCGGTCATATACCATCAACTGCCTGGCAAAATAACCTTCTGAACCATCGAGACTTTTAAAATTGATGATCGTGGACCCACCCGCCTTTATCGCTTCTTCGAGGGTATTAATTATTGCTGATCTCAGCGTGTTTAACTTTGTTTTGCTAATCTTACCTGCTGGCCGTTCCGGATGAATGGCGCAGGCAAACAATGCTTCGCTGGCATATATATTGCCCACACCTACAACGACTGTGTTGTCCATGATGAGATTTTTAATTGGTTTAACTTTATTTTTGCAGGCCGCACTGAAATAAGCGTCTGAAAACGCATCTGAAAAGGGTTCTGGGCCCAGGTGATCGAGACAATCCGGGGTATTTTTACCCATTTGTATTTCATGGTATTCGAACTGCCCAAAACGGCGTGGATCATTGTATATGCAATAGCGGTTTTTGTTTAATCGCAAAATGACATGGTCGTGCTTCAATGAAGGTTGCTGACTGTCCTGGATGCGAAAGGAACCCGTCATGCCTAAATGAATAAGCAGTGAATGTTTTTTGCCAATTCGGGCAATCATATACTTTGCCCGCCGGTGCAAAGCGGTAATTTTTTTATCGATAATTTCAGGATGCTCAAGTAAGTTTACCGGATTTCGTAATGCTGGATTAAGAACTTGTATGTTGATAATTTTTGCACCGACAAGGTGTGGTTTTAAGGCATTGCAGACTGTCTCGACTTCGGGCAGTTCGGGCATTATTTTGCCACTCTTTTACGGCTGAAATATAGAATAACAACAATTTTATTTGCCAAATACGAATCCCGTTTTGCATTGCTCAGCGCAATCTCTGAGTGTTTCACAGTCAGGGCCCACTCTTTTGAATAGGAGCAACTCAGGGCATAATAGTAATTTACCTCGGCATTGTCGGGTGCAATTACCAAAAGCATTTTGAGGCAATCCCTGGCTGCTTTGTATTCCTTCAGGTAGAGTAAATTCATGCCCTTAAGCAGTTCCAGTTCAACTTTGGGATGCTTTTTTACACTGATAAGCTTTATATGCTTAAATGCCTTTTTTTGCTTACCATTCTCCATTAAAGCCCGGATATACATAAAATGAGAATTATTTGTTTCAATTTTAGTCAAATTTGCTTCAAAATATTCAATTGATTTTTTTAGCTGTCCACTATGATATAAATTTGTGAAGTAAAGTTTCTTTTGAGAAAGCGTCTTATTTTCAATTTTATCGAGCTCTTTTAAGAGTTTATTAAAGTTGCTAATACTTTGTGCATAAGTACTTAGACTGAATATTAAGGCAATTGTAAGTTTCGTTATTTTCATTTATTTAACCCTTCATTAATATTATATTTATTATAATAACTTAATTGTCGATCTTGACAAATTGTGTTTATTTGGTATTGTTTTTCCTGACTTTAAAATCAAAGTCCATCATAAACTGGAAAATGGTAGTTACGTGGAAAGATTTAAATAATATGCCAAAGAAAAAGACTGTAAAGAAAGTAGCAGCCAAAAAGGCTAAGAAAGCGCCCGCCAAGAAAGTAGCAGCTAAAAAGGCTAAGAAAGCGCCCGCCAAGAAAG
>JABSQK010000585.1 GCA_013215875.1 Lentisphaeria bacterium | reverse complement strand
TGAAAGAGGAAAAACAGTTGGCGTCATCGGCGAAACAGGTAGTGGTAAAAGCGCCACTGCAAAATCTATTTTGGGTCTGATATACAACGAGGGCGGACACATAGAATCTGGCACTATAACATACAAGCGCGAAAACGGTGATGACGTTGAACTGTCGGCGCTTAAGTCGAATAGTGAGGAGTTGCGCATGATTCGTGGCAATGAAATCGCCATGATTTTTCAAGAGCCTATGACCTCGCTCAATCCGGTATTTACTGTCGGGCAACAGATCGTCGAAGCGATTCGCTTTCATAAAAAAATAACTAAGAAAGATGCGCGAGATATTGCTATTGACATGCTGGACAAGGTAAATATTGCCAATCCTACATCGCGTTTTGATGCATACCCACATGAGTTATCTGGCGGCATGCGGCAGCGAGCAGTTATCGCCATGGGATTGTCCTGTTCACCAAACTTACTCATTGCCGATGAACCGACGACGGCGTTGGATGTAACTGTAGAAGCTCAGATATTGGACCTCATTCTCCAAATCCAGGACGATACCAATATGTCCATTATCCTCATCACTCATAATATGGGCGTGCTGGGAGAAACAGCTGATAGCGTCGTTGTTATGTACGCCGGACAGGTGATGGAAGTTCTTGATATCAAAACATTATTTACCGATCCAGCGCACCCTTATACGCAGAGTTTATTAAATGCAATTCCCAAGATTGGCAGCGGCAAAGAGCTCGTACCAATTGGCGGGGAAATTCCGAATGTGTTTAACTTACCTACGGGTTGTCCCTTCTCTCCGCGATGTGACAAGGTAAAAGACATTTGCAAGACAAAAAAGCCGCCAAAGCATTCCTTTGGTAATGATCACATTACATATTGTTGGTTATATGAAGACTGAAGAAGAGACTACAGATAAAGCCGATATGGTAGAGACTCAATGGTTTCTCTTTCAGCGTAAATTTCGTCGGCACAAACTTGCAATGACTGCACTTGTCGTTTTGACAATAATGTTCATATGCGGTGTTCTCTTCCCTGGATTCTTTGCACCCTATTCGATGCGGCATCGCTTTGAAAATGAATATCAGCCACCTCAAAATATTCGTTTTGTCGACGCAGAGGAGAATTTCCATTTCAGACCGTTTACCTACAATGTGATACAGGTACTGGATGAAGAGACGTGGCAATATGCAAACCATATTGATACATCAAAGCGCTATCCGATTCAATTTTTTACTCATGGTGATACATACAATCTCATGGGTCTATTTGAAACAGATATACATTTATTTGGTTTCAAAGATGGAGGGACTCTCTTTTTATTCGGTACGGATAAACTTGGACGCGATATTTTGAGCCGGAGTTTATATGCCTTGCGCATCTCCATGGTTATCGGGCTAATGGGCGTATTTCTGAGTATCTTTCTTGGTGTTATTATTGGTGGTATCTCCGGATTTGTTGGTGGTATTATTGATGATTTGATTCAACGGTTCATAGAGATTATTATGTCCATTCCACAGATTCCGCTGTGGATGGCATTTGCTGCTGCAATCCCACGGGACTGGTCGGCAATTGATCGGTATTTTGCCATTACCCTTATCATGTCCATACTGGGCTGGACAACACTTTCCCGAGTTGTCAGAAGCAAATTTTTATCCATGCGAGAGGAAGATTATATTACAGCTGCTATCGGCTTCAATGTTCCCATGCTGAGACTCATTCGAGTCCACATGATTCCTAACTTTATGAGTTATATTCTCGTGCATCTTACCTTGGCAATACCCGGAATGATTCTTGGTGAAACAGCCTTAAGCTTTTTGGGCATTGGCTTACAAGCCCCAGTGGTCAGTCTAGGGGTCTTATTACAAGATGGACAAAATATACAAGATATAACGATGCACCCCTGGCTTCTGATTCCTGGAGTTTTTGTTATCATGATTGTGCTTACTTATAGTTTTATTGGAGATGGACTTAGAGATGCCGCTGACCCGTATAAATAATAAAGGAAATATATGGCTTCATATATAATTAGACGATTATTATACATGATACCTGTCTTGCTGATTATTTCAGTCATTGCATTTCTGGTTATTGAATTGCCCCCGGGTGATTACTTTACCCAGATGATGGATCAAATGGTGTCTCAGTATGGTGCAGATGCTGAAAAAACTGTCGAACAATACCGAGCCGCTTACGGATTAGACAAGCCGATTCATGTTCGCTATTTCAGGTGGGTAACTAATATTGTCTTGCATGGTGACTTTGGTCGTTCATTTCAGGATAATACCAGTGTGCGAGAAATTCTTATATCACGGGTCCCACTAACATTACTGATTACAACATTCTCATTACTTCTCGCCTGGATTATTGCTGTTCCTATCGGTGTTTACTCCGCGGTTAAGCAATATTCCATGTTTGATTATGGTGCAACTATCTTGGCCTTTTTAGGCATGGCCATCCCTAACTTTCTTTTAGCCACTATCCTCCTGGCTGTTTTTTATAATGTCTTTGGTTTGAGTGTAGGCGGTTTGTATTCACCCGAATATCGCCAAGCCGCCTGGAGTTTTGCTAAATTATTAGACCTTGCAAAACATTTAATTATTCCTGTTATTGTCATTGGCACTGCCGACATGGCTGGTCTCGTACGAGTCATACGGGCAATGATGCTTGATGAACTTGGCAAACAATACGTTCAGACTGCAAGGGCTAAGGGCGCACCGGAATGGGTCGTTATTTGGAAGCACATGCTTAAAATTGCCATGTTACCTGTCATTTCGACAATTGGCTGGATGCTGCCACGCCTCATCTCGGGCGCAGCAGTTGTTTCGATTGTAATGAATCTACCCACTGTAGGAACGAGACTCCTAAAAGCTTTATTAGAACAAGACAGCTATGTTTCTGCTGGATTACTTTTGGTTCTAGGTACATTCACTGTTATTGGAACATTGATTTCAGATATCGCCATGGCAGGAATTGATAAACGTATTGATTATGATTAAAAAGGTGAAATAGGCTTTATGCGAAAAATTGGGTTAATCATTTGTGCAGTAGTTCTGCTTTATATTTTTATTTCCGTTGCTTTTAGGGCAGACATTAATTCAGAATTAAAAATATCTTCTAAAGATAAACAGACCAACCTTGCATCAATAAAAAGTAAACTTATTGACCCGAATGTGCCCGACAGTTGGTATCAGGAAACAAAGTCTGCATCTGAAATGGGCATCAAAAACTTCACCCAATCTCCCCTACTCGATGCACGTGTAAAAAGCGGCAAGCTTCCGCCGGTAAATGAACGATTGGTAGATCCTATTGTCATAGAACCCTACAAGTCCATTGGCAAATATGGCGGTACGCTTGAGACGTATAGCTTAGACCTGGGAAGGCCGGAACTCAGAGGCTATATGGGGGGCTTTAAGTTGACCATGCTGAGAACTGACG
>JABSQK010000584.1 GCA_013215875.1 Lentisphaeria bacterium | reverse complement strand
TTATAATTCCTTAAGCTCTAAAACAAGTGAGCTTATAATGAAGCAGGTGAGAGCGAATCCGCAACTCTTGATATGTACTGCAACAGGTGGCACACCGAGTGGTGCATACCAGGAGCTCAGTCAACACTCAACTGAACTTTTTAGTGAGGCACGATTTATAAAACTGGATGAGTGGGGCGGAATCCCTATGGATGATCCTGGTTCTTGCGAGCTTTATCTTCAGGACAAGTTGATCAAACCCCTGGCTATTGATAAGGAAAGATATTATAGCCTAAATAGTCAAACGGATGACGCTGAAAGTGAATGCCGGCGGATCCAATCCTTTCTTGATAAAAACGGGCCGATTGCTTTATGTATTTTGGGCTTGGGATTAAATGGACACCTTGGGTTTAATGAACCTGCAGATGAATTACGTCCATTCTGTCATGTCGCACAACTGACCCAAACATCCTTATCACATCCTATGATTGTGAACCATGAGATAGACATTCGTTATGGTCTGAGTTTAGGCATGGCAAATATTTTAACGTCTCAACACATTTTTCTCCTGGTTAATGGCGAGCATAAAATTGATATTTTTAATACGCTTTTGAGTCAAAGCATTACGACCCAATGTCCAGCCAGCTTTCTTTGGACCCATCCGAATGTCACCTGTATATTAGATGAGTCTGTGGCCCCTGCGACTTGGCCTGATGGCCTTGAGATTGATTATGCATAAGGCCATCGGTATTGATATTGGTGGAACAAAAATTGCCATCGCTTTAGTAGATGAAGCGGGAACTATTTTAGTTAGGGAGACTTTCCCTACGGAATCTGAAAAGGGAATTGCTCACACTGTGAAACGTATCCAGTACTTTATTGAGGAGCTCATTCAATCCCAACATGTATCGCTTGCCGACTTAAAAGGTATTGGCGTCGGGTGTGCAGGGCCGGTTAATCCAAAGATGGGGACTGTGCATAATCCCTTTACACTTCCGGGTTGGGACGATGCACCCATTGTAAATGACCTTCAACAAGCGACAGGCTTGAAGACCCAACTTGAAAATGATGCGGATGTTGCGGCCTTGGGGGAGTCAAATATTGGCGCAGGCCAGGGAAAAAATCGCGTTATCATGCTTACGCTTGGCACGGGTTTAGGATCTGGCATCATTAGTGATGGCCACATATACCGAGGTAGTCAAGGCGAACATCCTGAACTTGGCCATGTACCTGTTCTGACCAACGGTCCCATATGTTATTGCGGATTGAATGGATGCCTGGAGTCCATCGTTTGTGGTTCAGCAATTGAAAAGGCAGGGAAAGAATTTGGCTTCGCTGATTCGCGGGACGTTTTTTCACAATTCAACAATGGGGATCCCAACGCCAAATCCATCATCACTAATACTATCGATGCAATGATCGTTGCGACTCAAGTCATCGTCTATAGCTACCTGCCGGAAGTCATTATATTAGGCGGCGGAATAATAGATGATCATATTAATGTGTATGCACCTGCAATGCGTCAATTTATTGAAAAGGCCAAAATGATTCCAAATGATCACATCGATGTAGTTAAAGCAACTTTAGGCAATAATGCTGGAATGGTGGGGGCTGCTCAGCTCGTGCTTTAATGCAAGCGTTTAGATCATGCTTAAAATAAACTGAGAAATTGAAATGGATATTGGAGCTCGAGATTTAATCACGACGGAATGGCTGTATTGTATAGCAGCCGATATACTTAAACCACGTTCAAGAAGGTAATCAAAATGAACAGCAATCGTTATCCATCCATGGTGCAGCAGTACTTCGTTAATCGCGTCGATGCGTTGATGGAAGAGCGCCAGGAGCGCCTGAACGCCTTGAAAACTAAGAAGGCTGCCGAAGCCTATGTCACAGGCATCCGTAGGAAGATACGCACCTGCTTCGGCAAGCTACCACCGAAGACAGCGCTTAACCCTGTGATCACCCGGGAGCAGGATCTGGGGGATGTTATACTGGAAAATGTGCTCTTTGAAAGTCGGCCAGGCTTTCTCGTCAGCGGCAATATTTACAGACCGAAGACAAGCGGCAAGCTTCCGGTGGTTTTGGGCTTGTGCGGGCACAGCGAAAATGGCAAGGCCTTTGCGCCTTATCAGGCCTTTGCTCGGGGCTTGGCCCTCCGTGGTTTTCTGACATTAATTATTGATCCGATTTCTCAGGGTGAACGCCGGCAGTTTTATCCCAGGGATGTAAAGAGTGGATCCTTGGACTGCTGTCGTGCCCATAATGTCATGGGTAAACAGATGGGATTGATCGATGATTTCTTCGGCACCTGGCGCGCTTGGGATGCGATTCGCGGGCTGGATTTATTGCTGAGCGACAGGCAGGCTGACAAAACGCATGTCGGTGTCACGGGTTGTTCCGGCGGCGGCACCTTAACGACTTATGTCACAGCCCTAGATAAACGGGTGACCATGGCAGCGCCGGATTGCTTTATTACAACCATGCTGAGAAATCTCAAAAATGAATTACCATCGGACTCGGAACAGAATCCGCCCGGGATGATTAAGTCTGGACTTGATCAAGTGGATCTGCTGATGGCGTTTGCACCGCGCCCAACGCTGATTCTATACGAAGAACGC
>JABSQK010000583.1 GCA_013215875.1 Lentisphaeria bacterium | reverse complement strand
TTCAGTCGCGGCTTCTTTCTTGGGCTGATCTTTTTCAGTCGCGGCTTCTTTCTTTGGCTGATCTTTCTTGGCTGGCTCTTTTTTAGTCGCATCTTCTTTCTTAGGGTCCACTGAATTGGCTGGCTCTTTTTTGTCTGCGCCATCTGTTTCAGAAGCAGGTAAATCAAACGGATTAATTTTCATATCTGGATTAAAGTTTCTCGCTAAGAATGATTTAACACGGTCATGGTTCAGTGATTTCATTTGTTTAATCAAATCTTTCGCATTTTTTTCAAGTACCGCATCTTCAGAATTGCCGCCCTTTTTAGTTGCCTCAATCGTATCCTGCAATTTTAGACGGGCTGTATCATAGTCACCGGCGAGAATCAGACAAATTCCCCACTGATATTTCACTTGAGAAAGCATTGAATCTGTTAACTTTGCATTTTTGTTAAGAGATAATTTTGCCGCATCATTTAGAATTGCTACCGCTTCTTTGTATTTGCCTGATTCGACCAGTGCGTTTGAAGCTCCCAGGTAAGCTAGGCCAGTCATAGGCTGCCGTTCCTGATATTTTGTGTAAAAGGCTTTGTAGTCTTCAAGCGCTTTATCATAATTAGCAAGTTTGTACTGTGCATGTGCGCGTAGAAAAAGAGCATCGGTAGCGGCTGGACTGTCTTTATAGTCAGCGTTCGCCAATAAGTCGTCATATATTTCAATCTGCTTTTTGTATATTTTGATTTCTTGATCTTTAGGATCTAAATTTTCTTGATCTTTAGGATCTAAATTCTTATTCTTTTCCTGCTCTTTTTGGTAGTCTTCATATGCAGCTTTTGCCAGTACAGTATACATTGCCTCATCCAGCTTGGCATAAGCAGCTGCAAATTTAGGATTAGTATTGGCGCTTTCACTTTGGTTCATACCGTATAGAACTGCAACTACGATGAAAAGTATAATTAACGGAACTAATAGTTTGACGATCTTGCGTACCAGTTGCTCTGCCGCTTCTTCTGACTCAAATGGTGATTCTGCCTTATTCTCAGACATAGTTAAAAACTCCTGAATATTGGATTACAAAAGGCTCAAAAGTAAACGAAATTACTAAAATAGCAACACGTATTCTGCATCTTTAGACCTGCAATACCCTCCCCCATGGCAGCCCAAAAGATGCCTTTCACAAGCAGTATCTAGTACATTTTGCAATTATTCCAGAAATTTGAGATCCCTCCTTTTTTCAATATCTCACTTTAAAAAGCACATACACAGTGAATAGTACGACTTTATCATTTCTATTCTGTTTTCTTTTCTTATCTCTAACTTAAAAGGTGATTTATGAAAAACTGTCGACATATCATTCTCACATTGCTTGTCCTTGTTTCAAGTTCCTGCATCGAAATTGATCAGGTACTAAAGATTAATAAAGATCTGAGTGGTACTATTACTCAGAAACTTAAAATTTCTGAAAAAGCCTGGGCATTTCTCCATTCTAATAAACTGTTCGTAAATCCCCTACGACAAAAGAATTGGGTTTTCCCACTGAATGAAGCCGATTTGAAGAAACTCGAAACAGATAAAATCACTATTAGCGATGCGAGTTTCAAAAAAGACGGTGAGTCCAGAATCATATCTTATACAATCAATTTCAAAAATTTGTATAATTTTGCCAGTAGTAAAGCATCCGGGCTATGCCGCTTTCAAATACTTCAAAGCGAAAAAACAAACTACGCTATGCTCATTAAACCTCTGGCATCAGATTATCTCGACCGCCGTTTGCCCCGCGCCAATGACCAGGACCTCATCAATACATTCGAAAAATACGGCGACTCTTTTAAAGGCTTAAACTATAAATTCAAGCTCGATATTCCATGGCAAACGAAGTCGAAAAAGGAATGGAATTGGACATCTGAAAATTTGACTCTGGATACCATAATGAATGAGGACTACAGTCTGAAATTTCCTGTTTTGGAATTTAGCACAAAAGATGCATTGAAGAAGAAAATTATTGTCAGCCCTGAAAGCAATTATTCAATCATTCCAGACAAGCTTTTAAGTGCTACGGTCGATCGATTCACCGTAGCAGAAAACGGCGACTATTATCAGGGTCTGCTAAAGCTTCGTGTACGTTTCAAGGAAGGAATCACCCCCATTCGCTGTTCTTTTATACAGGCCACGTCTTTAATAAGCGATGCCCCGGCAGGACCAAAAGACCTGGTTGTCCCGCTACCTGCACCCTATATTTATATGAGAGAGATCTGGACCAGTCAACGTCTGCTCAGAGACAAGCGCTTTATTTGCAAACTGCCCTTTCGCACCCGCTACCAATTCAACGAGATTAAAGAACTCAAAGCATATTTTCTCATAGAAACAGAAACAGACATATTGAAGAAGGATATTCCTGTACTAAACGAATGGGAAGATGGTAAACATAGCCTTGAGATAGAAAAAGTGCCTGTATTATTTTCTCTTGTGGAAAAAAAGCTGGAAATAATCATCCCTAAAAAGCTTTGGTCGACCTATAAAACCATTGAAATTAGAAATGAAGGTGGCAGATCAATACGTACCCGTTTTGAGCGTGTTATTGATGAACAAGGCTTACATCTCAGCTGTGAATTGAATGATACAAACGTGAAAATTACCTATATATCATCTGTTAATCCAGAAACATATCTTGTTCCCCTGTATATTAAAAACTTGAAAAATGCCAGACCCTATCCAAATGTCAATATCGGGCTCGAAGCATACAATACCTTTATTCCTGCACAAATAGTCGATATGAAGGAGATGGGTTTAAACTCCATTGCACTATTTTCCAAGCGTCTATTTGCTACCGACAAAAATGTAAAGCTTGTGGAACTCGATCCCGAAAGCATGAAAGTGATAAATAGTTACAAGGATATTTCTGCCAAATCTGTAAAGAGCACAAAAACTCAAATTTTCGTAAAAGATGGAGTCAAAATAATACGCCTCAATACAGAAACAATGAAAGAGGAAAAAGCATATGAACAGGAAAAAGTGATTACAGATTTTGTCCTGTCTGAAAAATATATCTACACAATTGCTGAAAATAAAATTTCTCAATTTAATATAGCCGATGGAAAAATCAAAGCACTTAAGTCATCAGAAAAAACATTGCGGGCGATTGCCCTGTCTGTAAATGGCGATGCGCTCTATACCGGCGGTCTCGATAAGAAGCTTTATATTCATGCAATTAAAGAAGCAAGCTATAGCACCCACGAAGCCCATACATTCGGTATCCGCTCTATCGAAATTATGCCCGAAAAAAATATCCTGCTTTCCGGTGGCGATGACCTAAACATTTTTGTGTGGGATCTCAAAACGAAAAAACCACTTAAAAAATTACGCGGGCATGAAAGTTTCGTAACAAAGATAGTGCGACTTAGCGATACACTATTTGTTAGCGGCGATTTAAGTGGCCATATCATACTATGGGACTTGGATACCCAGGGTAAAATTGGCAGCTACAGTCTAAAAGACGATGCTATCATCGATATCGAAGTCATTGATAAAAAGATTTACGTGCTGAGTAAGAAATCAAAACTGGTAATTTTCAACTGGTAGTTTAGTAGTTGAATAAATCACCGTGGCTGTAGTTTTTCCCTGAAACTGCATTCAATGCAGTCAAAATCTTGCGTTGAACCTTCTTGGATAGACGTCTACCCTTGCAGGCCCTGTGAATCATTTTATGGGTAATTTGTTCAGTGGAAATTTCCACAAGTGCATTCACTTTTATTTCTAATGTCTCGAGAATCTTTGCAATTGGCTGCTCCCCAAGATTACGCTCAGTATCATCTGTCATTAATTAATTCCCTGTAAATTCACTGTGGATTTCTTTCGGTTTGGTTTTGATTAGCAGCACTATAGACACAAATGCGCGCGCATACAATCCGTGTCTACTATTCCGGGGTAAATCCCCGTCGCATGGTATTTTCAGTACGGCAACGCTGGTCGCTGTATTCAAGCAAGTAGCCGGGCCCACCGGCTTTGTGCCCAGTGCCACTCATCTTAAAACCACCAAAAGGCTGGCGCCATACCAGGGCACCGGTACTTTTACGGTTGATATATAAATTACCCACTCGAAAAGCCCGAGATGCTTTTTCAATATGGCTTGGCAAGCGGCTATAGACCGCACCCGTTAGGGCATAGTCGCTATCGTTGGCAATCGTCAATGCTTCATCAAAATCACGCGCCCATATCATCGCCAGAACAGGGCCAAAAAATTCCTGTGTCATCAGCGGGTGTTCGGGATCCCCTATTTCATAAACAGCAGGGGCAACATAGTAACCACCGCTTTTAGCATCGCCTTTATATAAACAGACCGCGCCTTCATATTCCGTATCGAGTATGGCAGCAAGTTTATCGTAGGCATGTTCGTCCACAACGGGTCCCATCATGCATGACGGATCATGTGCGGCGGTACAACGGATACTTGCACATGCAGCAAGCAATCGTTCCTTAAAACTTTCGTATACTGTATCGACAAGAATTAAACGTGAACATGCTGAACATTTTTGTCCGGCAAAACCAAATGCACTGGCCAATACACCGCTCACTGCTTCATCGATATCTGCATCTTTATCCACAATAGTCGCATTCTTACCACCCATTTCGCAGATCACCCGCTTCACCTGTTCCTGTCCGGGGTGAACCACTGCTGCTGCTTTGAGAATCGACAAACCCACTTCGCGAGAGCCGGTAAATGCAATCGTCACAATGTCTGGGTGACTTACCAGTGCTGCGCCGATGCTTTCACCCTGCCCTGGCAAAAATTGCAATACATCATTTGGCACGCCCGCTTCGATTAAACGCAGGTAAAGTTCATAGGCACATGCAGAAGACTGTTCAGCCGGTTTCATAACGACTGTATTACCAGCAATCAATGCGGCGGATGTCATGCCGCACAAAATTGCAATGGGAAAATTCCACGGGGCAATTACCGCAGTCACCCCGCGCCCTTCCGCCCAAGTGGTATTCTCCTCGCCGGCATAATCATCTTCGATTTTTTCACCGAGCTCCTTAGTTGCACGCTGTGCATAGTAGCGGCAAAAATCGATCGCTTCGGCAATATCTGCATCGGCTTCGCGCCAGCTCTTGCCGACTTCATAGCTCTGCAAAGCGGCGAGTTCAAAGCGATCGCGCTCAAGAATATCCGCGGCTCCTCTAAATATCGTTGCACGGTTTTCCACAGGGCTATCACGCCAATTTGGCCAGGCCTGTTTAGCAGAGGCAATTGCTTGCGACAACTCTTCGGCATTGGCCATGCTAACATTGGCAATGTTTAACTTGAGATCGCTGGGACATTCCCGTTGAAAATCATTGCGGGTAATCGGATTGCCGTTTACAACAATTGGTACGCAGCGTGGAAATGAATCAGAGATGGAATCGATGGCCTGTTTAAATGCATCGCGTAATTCGGAATTATTAAAGTCGGTAAATGCCGCATTACGAAATGGAATGAGTTGCTCGACCGTTTCATCTTCACAATTGTCCGGCGATATCAGCATTTGGTGAATGTCCGCATGATCGTGAAAGCTCAATTT
>JABSQK010000582.1 GCA_013215875.1 Lentisphaeria bacterium | reverse complement strand
TTTGTACCAGCTGCGTAGACGTTTAAGCGCGTCCTTTGCTTCCGCTTGCACACCACCATATACAAAGCTACCATTTTTATCAAGCATCCAGTTATATGGCATCACATCATAGGCACCGAAGACATCCGTAAACATTGTATACCAGGAACTCATATCGCCGGACAAGCCATAAGTATCTTTCTTGCCGTTGCCATCCGGATCATCCTCACGAAATCGTTTAAACGCCTCTTCCATTTCATCGAGTGTTTCAGGTACCGTTTCAATGCCGACTTTGTCGAGCCAATCCTTGCGCCAGATCCCCGTACGCGGATAGCGGGCACCCAGCCACAGTGTCGGCAGACCATAATTTTTACCGTTATACATCCCGCCCAACCAGATATCCGGTGCCAGACGATTGACCAGTGCCACGTAAGTCGGGCAATATTTGATCAGAACCTCAAGGGGGACGGGGGCGATGATTTGCTGTTTGGCGTAGCGCCCAAGACCGCTGGCTCCTGTGGTGAAGATTTCCGGTATATTGCCTGAGGACATCATTAGATCTTTTTTCCGGGCATACTCACTCGGTTCAATAGAATTAAATTGGATATTTATATTGCCGGCTTTTTCCAGAACCTTTACCGGGTAGGCATTTTTTTTAAAATGGCGAGTGGGGATGGTTATCTCAAAATCCAGACGTTTCGACTCGTCATCCACCAGTGTATGCCAGTCTACCTGTGGCAGAGTCTTTTTCTTCACGTAATCGGGGTATTTCTTTAAGAAGATGGCTGCCAAGATCGCAATAATGATAATGACGATGCTAATAAATATTTTATTCATGAGCTAAACTTTAATGAACTTTAATAAAATTTCTATAGTGAATTAGAAATATTTTAAAAAAAGTGTCGATGTGATTCTGCGTAAGCAGGTGGCTAAATAAACGCAGTTGTAGGCAAAGTCATACATGAAGTCGAAGACATACATGAAGGCGAAGTAGGGTTCCTGGCCGATGGCATCGCACCGGCCGAGCGGAAGTATAAGCACCACAATAAAGAGAAGCTGGCTGCGCAGAAAGAAAACGTGATGATCCGCAATATCGTTGCTGTGTTTATTGCCGTGTTCAGTCTTGTTACCCTCGGCACCTTGGCCTTCTTTTACAAAGCTAAGAAGTAGCGACGTACTCAGGCCGTTTCGGCTACTGCTTCTTCCGAGCTTTGTTCTTTTTCCAATCCGGGAATTGGCGGGGCATATTGGAAATCGGGATCGGCTTCCTGTTTTTTAAGAATCTCGGCGATCTCTCGCCAGGCGGGCAAGAGGCCATTCGGTGTTGGCGGCATCTGATCTTTAATTAAGCGATGCAGTTTGCCGAGTTTGTAGCAGGGAACGCCGGCGTACATGTGATGTTCCACATGATAATTCATGTGCCAGTAAATAAATTGAAAAAACGGATTCAAATAAATTGTCCGGGAGTTTAAACGAAAATCCGGCACATTATCATGCAGGCCCACATGCTGAGTATTGTTGCAGAGGAAGAGCAACCAGCTTAAATAAAATGGCGCGAAGGTTGTTAGTACTGGGACCATCCACCACTGCATATAAATGGACACAGCTATAATAATCGCATGCACAAAGAAATGAAACCGTTCCACATTCTTCAACTGTTTTTGCTTCTCTTCAGAATCTTTAAATATGTATTGTGTCCATTCATCATCCAGATAACCGCAAGCTCTACGGATACGCGCCTTAAAAAAAGGATAGAGCCCCAATGGATTAATAAAGGCACTTTTAAAGAAATCCTTGCGGCGATATTTAATTGGCTGAATGTTTTCCAGATCCCTAGGCGGATACATGGTATGCTGGTGATGTTCCTTATGACTGGTGCGGAACCAGACATGATTGTGCTGGCCGATAACACTGAAAACACGCAGAAAAAACTCGTTTAGAAAACGCGATTTAAATACTGTGTTGTGGCAGAGCTCGTGAAAGCCATTGAGTACGAAATGAAACATTGTTCCATGCAGAAAAAGGCAGACGCCTAGCAGCCACCATATCTTATGTTCAAAACCATAGATGACTCCGGTCGCTGTTAAACACAGAAGGCCCAGATGCCCAAAGGTTTGCAGGAAACCCATAAAATCACTGCGTGTATTCAGTTCTTTTAGAACGTCTCGGTCCAATGGCACACGCACCCATTCTACACCCGGTGCAGCCTGGTTCACATCCGGCATGGTAATTACACCATCATCACTATTTTCTATTGTTTCACTCATATAAGATCTCGCTTATTTTCAAGCCGTATAATAGATTCGAATTTAGTAAAGGGCAATGGAATAAACTGATTACTTTTGCCAGTCGAATTAGTTTGCAGTTTTGGTGATCCAAATACTAGGATGGATTTGCATGTAATTTACGTTGCAACTCTCTATATCATGATTCAAATAGTATTGCCTGGGTTCGACTCTTCATCTTTAGTAAACGTATTTTTAATCCGTTCTGATTTCAAGAAGTAAGGTATCCAAATTGCAGCTGTTATTATAGATCTTATTAGTTCAGTTGTAGATTCTGTATCATCTTGTTCAGCTACTGCAGGAATAAAACCTGATATAAAATTATCGGTCGCGATGAATGCGATGTTCAACAAATAGAAGCCGATTATCAATTTCGGAAATAAGTGATGTTTAGAAAACAATAAAATAAGAAGAACAATAGAGGTTACTCCAAATATAATATTAACGGCCATTTCAAATATTAAGACAGGGCCCCATAGCTCATGATATGCATGACTACCCGGAGTCGTTAATATTTCCCATGAGCCATCTGTTAATATCGGTAAAAATGATACTAACAATAAATATCCGATTCGAATGGGTGTTAATATTAATCCCAGCATTGGCAAGATAAGCCACCCACCGATGCCATTTAGTTCTTTTTCATTCATTATGATATAATAATGAACCACCGCTAAGAGTCAATTCTCTATCCCATTAAAAACTAATTTACTTTTATGATCTTCGTTCGTTATTGCAGAGCTCTTGTAAAAGTAGTGAGATGTTTTGATGAAAGCTGCCTAGGGCAGATAGTAACCCACCCAGGTGCCACCGCCGAATGTGGTGCAATAAATGACCTCGGGATCTTTTGGATCAACGGTAACATGGGTTGTCCGGAAATGTGGAACCTTCATCATCTTCCAGGTTTTTCCATCATTCCGGCTACACCATAATCCAGCCGCCGTACAGGCATAGACAATATTGGGTTTTGTGGGATGTATATCAACTGAATAGACTTGAAGAATACCCGTGCCTATCTTTTTTCTACTTAATACTTGCTTCCAAGTCTTGCCGTTATTCGTTGTTTTATAAACACCACCCTGTGGAAATTTAGGTGGTGTGGAGGCCGCTAGATAAATCGTCCCGGTTTTTGTGGGATGAAAAGTAAAGCCCTTCTGCCAACGCAGATCAAGTGATTTTGCAATATCTTTCCAGGTCTTTCCATCA
>JABSQK010000581.1 GCA_013215875.1 Lentisphaeria bacterium | reverse complement strand
TTTGATGACGCTGAGCCCTTTTACTTCATGGTCGTACTGACGGGCTTTATCTTCGCAACTGCAAATATTTAGACGAGCCAGTAAATCCAAAATGGACTGGCCGATTTTTTCGGATTCGATGGGTGGTGCTTCGTCAAATTCGGGTGCTTCCCACTTTGCTTTGAGTTGCATGGTCGGGCAGCCACCGTGCATAAATTCGAGTTCTAGGCAACAGACTGTTTCGTCGCCATAAACCACATGAAAATTTCCGCTGTCATTAAATTCACCCAGGTTGGCTGCATCTACATGGCGCTTTTCTGCCAGTGCCATAAAGGCATCGATGTGTTGTGGCGGTACTGCAAAGGACATGCGTTCCTGTGCTTCCGAAACGATAATTTCCCAGGGCTGCAAACCGGCATATTTAAGTGGTGCCTTTGAAACATCCATATAGACACCGTTTGATTCTTCGGCCATTTCGCCAATGCTGCTGGAGAGTCCGCCGGCACCATTGTCAGTTGCAAATTTGTAAAGTCCTGCATCGCGCGCTTCATGCATGAAGTCGGCTAATTTTTTCTGGGTAATCGGATCGCCAATCTGTACAGCTTGTACGGGTGAACCCGTATGTAGTTCTTCGCTGGAAAATGTTGCCCCGTGTATACCGTCTTTCCCGATGCGCCCGCCAGCCATGACAACAAAGTCGCCGGGATTGATATTTTTATCATAGCCGTTTTCGCCATTGAGATCGCGTGGCAGCAGGCCGACAGTACCGCAGAAGACAAGTGGTTTGCCGATATAACGCTGGTCGTAATATTCCCAACCCACACCGTAAGGAATACCACTTTGATTGCCACCCTCGATGACACCCTCGTGCACGCCATCGCGAATAACTTTCGGATGCAAAAGTGTATCAGGAACACCCTCATTTTTTGTAAAGGGTGATGCAAAGCAATAGCCCCAGACATTGATCAACAGGTCTGAACCACGACCACAAGCCAGTGAATCACGGTTTACACCTACGATACCGGTCATCGCGCCGCCGTATGGATCCAAGGCTGAGGGACTGTTATGGGTTTCCACTTTGTAACAAATGTCATATTTATCATTAAATTTTATGACCCCGGCATCGTCCTTAAAAACGGAGAGTAACCAATCGACACGTTTATCAACTTCATAGGTACTGTTATATATGTACGTCTTAAAACAGCCGTGTATGGTTTCCCTGTGATCGCCATCGACATAGTCGATATCGGCCGCAAAAATTTTGTGTTTGCAGTGTTCCGACCATGTTTGCGCCAGGACTTCGAGTTCCGCATCTGTGGGTTGTGGTGGAAGCTTCAGTTTTTCGCGTTCGGCATTGCGGGCATCATTCCTATAATAAGCCTGTATCGTCTG
Organism: Lentisphaeria bacterium; assembly: GCA_013215875.1. Classification (GTDB taxonomy): domain Bacteria; phylum Verrucomicrobiota; class Lentisphaeria; order JABSQK01; family JABSQK01; genus JABSQK01. The sequence continues at coordinate 8,953 of JABSQK010000581.1, read as the reverse complement.
CATTTCCTCTAGGCTAAGAGCCAGTGTACCATCGCGACTGATGGCCATAAGCTCATCATCGCTGACTTCCAAGTCATACAATTTGACATCGATATGTGTTTCATCTTCAATCTTCGGCGTATTATGCGGAATTGTGGAAATTTCGGATGCGGTATATATGGCAATATTATTAATCAGCGGATTTGCCACAAGCAATGCAACTTTCATGAGTTCGTCATTATTTAAGTCGCCATCAATCAGGTATTCGATACTTGAATAGACAGCTTCCTCATCCGTTAAATCACGCCCGAGTATATCCGTAATCGCCGCAACCAGTGTGCGCGCCACATTGTCCGTTACCCCCGGAAGGAAGCCTACAGAGATTAAATGCGCTAAATCGGAACCGCTTTCATTGATGCGGCTGGATTGAATGACCGGATTGCTTATCTCGGATGCAAGTTTTTCTATTTCATCGAGCGAAAATTCTGCCTCTACAGTATAAATATTGCGTGTTTTCACGCGTTCGACTGGCAGGTTTAGAAAGTCTTTTACTTTAGATTTGAGGCCATCTGCTTTGGGATCACCATGTAGCTCAATTGGCGAAATTTCTATTCTATATATCATCTAATTTTACTTCAAATGTTCAGGTTTCATTTTTGATTTGAAAAACTGCTAAATTTTCTTTCAGGACATGACCTAACAAAATGCATTATTAGGCCCCAAAATCGGCTATTCCTAAGACTTTATAACGACTGTATGCTAATTGTATCTCATTCATTATCAAGCATTTAATAGCTCGAAGATTGATCCGTTACTAAGTCAAACGACTTTTATGATGTGTTTTAGCAATTATTCAATATAAGGCGCTACAATAAGCAATGAAAACGGGATTGCAAAGCACATTGCAATTCTAATTGAAAAAATCACTATCTAGGCTTATATTTAGGGTAAAGAAACAAAGATGGAATGGATATATGTCCGAGTCTGAAGAAATAGATGGTGAACAGGCAAATTTGCCTGAACTTGCTGAACAGCGCCCAAATAGTTTGAAGAAGATTCAACTTGTTGAGCAGCCTGAGGAAGTAGTGCCTGAGCAAAGCCCTGAAGAAAAGGGTGTAGCGCGCATGGAAATTCCACCATCGGAAGACATAAAACTCACGCAGGTCACTCAGATCGATCCAGGTTCAGATGAGTCTGTCCCTGAAGGTCCTATAATATTTGCTGACCGATATGAAACCGTCTGCGAAATAGGTCGTGGTGGTATGGGCACAGTGTATCTAGCCAAAGACGATAAACTAAAACGCAATGTGGCAATCAAACAACTTGTTCTAAAATCGAAAAATCAGCAAATCATTCAACGGCGCTTCCTTCGTGAAGCCCAGACGATTGCTTCTCTGGGGCATGTCAACATTGTAAATGTATTTGACATTGGCCAGGATCACAATGCCGGCTCGGGTGCCGGATATATTATCATGGAATACATACCGGGACCTACGATTGATCCAAGTAAAGCGAGCATTGATCCCCCATCCCCGGTTAACCTGGACCAATACATAAAAGCAAAAGGCCCCATGCCGCATGACCTGGCCGAAGAAATCGTCATCAAACTTTGCAGTGCCTTATCGTATGCACATAAGCAGGGCACATTGCATCGTGATATTAAACCATCCAATATCCTGCTGACTGAAGACCTTGAGCCCAAACTTGTTGACTTTGGCCTGGCGCGTCCCATCGACATTTCTAAAACCGAAGAAATTACCTTGGAAGGAACCATGCTGGGAACGCCCGAATATTCCGCACCTGAACAATGGGGCGACATGAAACAGGTTGGCCCGGCATCTGATATCTATGCCCTGGGTGGTGTTTTCTGGTTTATCTTGACGGGTCGTATTCCACGCTTTTTTAGGGAGTCGGATGTACCAGCCCACTTGAGTCCGATCATTGCTAAAGCCATGCGGCAAAAACCGGATGAGCGATTTGCCAAGGGCCGCCAAATGGGCGATGCAATTACCGCTGCCATTGGCGGAAATCTTGAAACAAATGAGACGAGTGAAGAGAATTTCCAACATGATACCAGTGTCGCACAAGATTCATTTGCAGATCAATGGGCCTGCCCAACATGTACAAAATTTAATTCCATAAATGCGCATTACTGTCGCTTCTGCGGCACGAGTGGCATGCGTACCTGCCCGGCATGCAAAGGTGAATTAGTTGTAAATGACCAGTTCTGTCCGCATTGCGGATCTGATATTAAACTGTCAGAAGAATCTTCCGGTATTTTATTAAGTGCCCGGAACCATATGAATTTCAAAGAATATGAAACCGCGTTGGATGCGATTAAGGAATTGGGCAAAAGCAATAAGGAAGCCGATGATCTAATTAAAGAGCTGCGCGAGATTATTTTAAAGCGACGTAATATGCTGATGGAAATGGAAGCCGCGATGCGTGTATTCACCATTGACAAAGCGGTCGAACTTGCCAAAGAACTTAAGGAAGTTATCCCCGGGGAATGTTTATCTGAAACTCCGGATTTTGAAGTCGTAGTCAAGCATTCAGAGCTCGAGGCCGAGTTGCGTAAATTACTGGTGGAATCTGCCACACGCGCCCACGAAGACCACAACCTTCAACTCTTTACTGAAAGTATTTCCGCCTTAAATATCGTTTTTGGCGAAGATGTATGTGGCGCTATAAACAGCCAGCTAAAAAACATTTTACAGGAATTGGATTCCGCCATGTCGAATGCCGGTCTGGCCCTTGGTATGAACTGTATAAGCAAAGCCCAGGAATCCATTCAACAAATTCCTGCTTGGCGTAATGGCGAGTTGGGAGACCGTTTGGTGAAACTCTCCCAAACCTGCACAGATTTATCAAACGAGCGAGAAGAGTACATCGATTCGATAGAAGCGGCCATTCGCACCAAAGAATATTCACATGCCCTCGAAGTTCTCAGCCAGATGTCAAAGTTTCGACTACCGCCTGACCATAGCGAAATAGATCCAGCTCAAGCAGATCTGAATGCCCAGGAACGGATCATCGCGATTGATAAAATTTTGCTCAAAACGATTGATGAAAATGCGAAAAACTGGGTTCGTCATAATGATTGGGAGACAATTTCAAATTCCATAAAAACATTAAAAAGCAGTGATAGTAAGAATTGGCACAGTCTGCTTGAGCGCATTCGAACGATGACAAATAAAGAAATTGTCGAGCGCTATAATCGTGCGACAAATTTCGAAAAAAATGGCCAGACGAAAAAAGCAGAAAAGGCCTGGTCGGAATTGCTTCTGGTGCCAAAAGATATTATGCCCAGTCACCTTGTACAGGAAGCAATGGATTTCGAGAAACGCAAACAAGGCTACAAAATGATCCGCACTAAAAAAATGCTCACCCGCGGGACCATTTTATTTTGCCTTTTATGGCCATTCAATGCCTACTATATCTGGTGGGTAATGCTAAAAGAGTTTGAACAATTTGGCGGAACCGCAAAATCGTTCTCGATGAATATGGTACCGGCAATTTGCCAATTGTCTTTTTCCGTGATTCTCGCTATCGTTGCAAAAACGCCAATCGTCACCTCGATGCAACAAAACAGTGATAAATTTCCCGGCTCACCACGTTTATTGATGATGGCCATATTAGCCAGTCTATCGCCCCTCATGTTCATCCTCTATTATGTGGATAAAAAATGGGTCAGCGAATATACAAATGGTTTTCCATGGACACTCGCTGCATTGGCGATATGGTTATTGATCGATCTTACACGCAGTTCCCGCATCCGATTCCCAGCCCGTGTTGGTCTATCAGTGAGCTGGCTTTTATGCATACCTGTTTATTTTATGTTTAAGAAAATGGAGTTGAACGTCTATACCTTATGGCCGGCATTATCGCTTGTTCATACTGCACTTTTCATAGGCATTCAAGTTATCGATCACACCTTGTATAACAAAAAGAAAAAAACAGAAAAGAAAGTTACCCATGAAGCAGTTGAAGAAAATATTAGCACTTAGTTATTTACTCGTCTCACTCAGTCTAGTTGCGCAAACCACCTCAAGTAAAAAAGACACTGAGGTCGAGAAGAAAGTAAAGGAGGTCGTCCCAAAAAAGTCGATTGCCACTACACCATTTAAGGACTCACCAATGCCTGAGCTAAAAGGCAAAGATGATACGTACCTTATCTTTAATCTTAAAACGGAGTTTCACAGTGCACTTCTTTTCAGTGCCCGCAGAGCATTCAAAAAAGTAAAATCAGATAAAAATATCCGTGCTGTAATCATCCGCATGAATACCTACGGTGGTTCAGTCATGGTTTTAAAACAAATCATGCACCTTATCCATAAATGTGATGTACCCGTTTATCTCTATATAGAAAAGAATGCCCTCTCTGCCGGGGCTTTGCTGAGCTTTGCATGCCAGGGTGTGTATATGAATCCGGCATCCACAATTGGTGCTGCTGCAGTAGTACAAGGCGGAGGCCAGGATGTACCAAAAACGATGAAGAGCAAAATTGACTCTGCCATGCGCGCCGATATACGTAACGCTGCGCAGTTAAACGGCTACCGGCAGGAAGTGGGTGAAGCAATGATCGATATGGATCTTGAATTGAAAATTGGCGATGAGATGATCTGTCCATCCGGGGAACTACTTACGATGACTGCCAAAGAAGCGACAGCGATTAAGTCTGACGGCAAAGCTTTGCACTCACATGGTATTGTCAAAGATGTCAAAGAACTTGCCATACTCAAAGGATTAAACCCCCTTAAAGAGATCGAATTAAAGATGACCCAGCAGGAAAAAATCGCCAGCTTTATTCTGAGCTTTGCGTCCATCCTGATGATTGTCGCAATGATGGGAATATTTATTGAGATGCAGACCCCGGGCTTCGGTATACCAGGCGTGGTTGGCGTATTGGCATTCGTCATCATTATCTATGCAAATATTATATCCAGCCAGGTCCATTGGATACAATATACATTTATCTTTATTGGCATTATTCTTGTAACAGTTGAAATTTTAATTCCCGGATTCGGGGTCTGTGGGATTACCGGTATTTGCTCGATACTTATTGGCGTTTTTTGCATGTTATTGCCCTTCGAATTTCTGATTGATGTTATAAAAGAAGCCGATATGCCTGAATTTTCCAAGTCAAACACCATCGTCAATCATATTGCCGGGCCATTACTGCAAACCGCAATTGGGCTTACAGGGACAATTTTCTTTGCATTTTTATTTAATCGTTATCTGCCTAAAACGTCCTTTGGACGCAAAATGGTCTTATCTCACAGCATGTCAACTGAAGAAGGATATAGCGGAACACTCGAAGAAGTACATCAGACACTTGTTGGAAAAATCGGTAAGGCCTCGAGCGATTTTAACCCATCCGGAATTGGTATTTTCGACGGTAAACGTGTGGATGTAATTGCATATGAACATATTGACAAGGATAGCGATATCGAGATCATTCGGGTTGAGGGTTCAAAAACCTACGTCCGGGCAGTTTCCAATTCCACTGAAGCAGAAAGTTAATGCGACGCGCATTTGTTAAACTGAGTCTCTGTATCATCTTCATTCCCGCCTTAGTCAATGCCGGGGACTATACAAAAATTGCCAAACTGGGCAATGCTTCAACAGTCGGCATATCCTGCATATTAAATGATTACATGCACTACTACGGCACGGGTGCGATCATCAGTTCTGACGGTTACATTCTCACTTCAACAACAGTGGTGCCGCCCAAGGCATATGATATATGGGTTTATTTAACCAATCACCGAAAGTACAAAGCCGTTCTGGTTGAGTATAAACTCGGCGCAGAATCAGCACTGCTCAAAATAGATGCCAAAGGCTTAAAGGCATTTCCACTTGCCCCAGGTATGCCTAAGATAGGCCAACGGGCTTATACCTTTGGAAATTCAAACAACATGGTACGCAACAGCTGGAATGCCTCTTTTTCCACGGGTATAATCAGTGGTTTATACATGGTGCAAAGTACAGATATACAAAGCTCTTACAATGGTCCTGCCATCGAAACGGATGCCGCGGTAAATCCTGGCCAGGATGGCGGTCCGCTGATCAATTCATATGGTCAACTGTGCGGCATCATTTCTTTAAGTTATTCTGTGAGGCGCTGGCAGGGTGTAGCAGTACCGATAAATGAAATACGAAATTCCCTCACCCATCTCAAAGAAAAAAAAGTCGCCTTTACAGAAATTCCCTTGATTCACAAAAAGGAGAAAAGCAGAGGATTCAGTGCCTTTGCACGGGGGCTCAAAAACAGCCTTGTACGGCTCACGATCGAACGCAAATACCCCGCTGAAATGCTGCCCAGAAAAAGTATCGAAAGCTACCTGAAAACAGTTGCTGATTTCGAGACAAAAACGACTGATGCTAAACGCAAAATTGTCGGCCGCTTCTACAATCGCGATGAAATACTCGCGACAAACCAGCACCTCAATCGCCCACCGGGAATTTTTACCGGATTCCTCATCTCTGCAGATGGTTATATTCTCACCAGTATCTTCAATCTGCAAACGGATACATTCTGGAAGCACAGAAAAGCAGCCAAGCAGAAATTAAAGTATGATTCTGTTGATGCATATCTCAAAAAAAACTATAAGAAAAATTACAGCCGTATTAAAAATCCCGTAAAAAAAGTGTCTGTCCGCTTATGGGACAATCGCCTATTCACTGCAAAAATTATCGCCCGTCATTATCCGCTTGGAATTGCCTTAATTAAGATTGAGGCGAAAGATCTGCCATTCATCGAGATTGATGCGAAAGAAGCAGTATTGGGTGCGAGCTGTGCCGTAATTGGCATTACCAAGCACCACAAATTCACCATGAATACGGGTATTATAAGTGCGGATAGTCGCGACAACGGTATGCGTTTTCAATTTGATGCATTAGCTAATTATGGTAATTCAGGCGGGCCGTTGATTGATTTAAATGGCAATATCATAGGCATCTGTTTAAACCCAATGACTCCCCTGCCCTTTATGGGACGACTCCTGTCCGTAAACGAACTAATGCATTGGCAAATTGCCCCAAACTCAGGCGTATCATTCTCTGCCAATGCTTTACAGCTTAGAAACGCCATCGGCAAAATGAAAAAGGGCCAGAACATCCATTCCTATACAGAAGCATTTATTGGTATAAACCCGCGCCTCAGAAAAGGTCGGACAAAAGAGGTTTATATTAGCTTTGTCGTGGAAGGATCGCCAGCGGCAATCGCTGGTATACATAAAGGTGATATACTTTTAAGTATTGATAATAAAGTAATTAAATCATTAAAAGATGTTGCCCATATTGTTAAAAATCTAAAAAAGGGTGATCGAGTTGAGATTGATATTTTGCGTAAGGGCAAACAGAGATACTTGTTACTGAATGGTAAGCGCATTTATATCAATACAGATTTGCAAAGCTTCATGAAAACGCTCAATGCAAATGAACGAATCACTGGAAAATATATAGAAGTGGAAGACGACCATATAAGCATCACCTTGAGGTTGCGCTAATGTTGAAACATCTCTGCCTGTTTTGCATGGCCCTCTCACTATCAGCATTTAGCGAGGATGCCAAATTCCAGAAAAAGCTGCAGCGTGTAATCGCCAATTCGACCAATGCATTTGTTTTCTTCCCGCAAGGCAGTGGTGTACTCATTTCCTCAGATGGCTACATTTTAACAAATGCCCATGTGCTTGTAGGCATCGAGGGAAAAACAACAACAGTCCGTACGGGTGATGGCAACTTGCACCTTGCAGTGATACAAGGCAAGGACCCTCAGGGAGATCTGGCATTGTTAAAGCTTCACAATGTGCAAGGTTTATCGTATATAAATTTTGCCAAAATGAAGGATGTCTCTATTGGCGATATTTGCATCGCCATGGGCAATCCATTTGCCCTGGGTATGGTCGATAAAAATCCAACCATCACCGTCGGGGTAATTTCTGCATTGCATATGTTTCATCGCAATTTGAAACCCATATTATATTACACCGATTCGATCGTTACCGATGCACCAATCAACCCGGGAAATTCAGGCGGGCCATTACTGGATGTAAAAGGGAAACTACTGGGAATAAATGGTATGATTCAAACTGCATTGGGCTTGCGCTCAAATACCGGAATTGCCTACACCATTCCAATTAATCAAATAAAAATGTGGGTACCTGTGCTCAAGGAAGCAAATGGCGAAAATGTCTACCATGCCGCAGAATTTACCGGACTTACATTTGATAAAGAAAATACCACTGCCAATCCTAAAATTAAATCAGTACTCAAAGGGTCCATCGCAGACAAAGCGGGCCTCAAGGCCAACGATAGCATCCTGCAAATTAATCGTTTAGATGTTTGGTCTGAGATCCGTTTTTATGGTATCATCCGGATATATCCAGGCAATACTACGCTGAGGTTCAAAGTACGGCGTGATGATAAAACTCTCTCGATAAAGTATCTGCTTGCGGCCAGGCAAACCCATAACCTTTTCTTTAAATTGAAAGTTCCTTCGCGAAAAGAAACTTGGATCAGAGTCCTGTCAGTTGAAGAAGACTCTCCTGCTGAAAAAAGTGGTCTGCGCAAGGACGACATTCTGCATTCTATAAAGATGAACAAAAGGAGTGTAAAAATTTCCCGCTTAAACTATTGGTTTTATGAAACAATCGCACCTGATAAAGATATCCAATTGCGTATCATGCGTAATAATAAACCGCATATCATACGCTATAAAACACGTGGTAAAATAAAACAAAGTAAGAAGAAAAATCAATGAAGGGAAAGTCTCTATTGTTGTTTAAGTAGCTACCAGTCGCCGAATGGTAGACATATGGACGTTTTCAAGCTAGCATGGCAGCCCGTAATAATAAGGCCTAATGGCACTTCTTCTTTAAGGAGTAATATATCCATTTTGATCATTTGAGTAAGCACAAGTCTGAAGGACTTGATTATCGTAGCCTGGGGTATTAGTAACGGCCCTATATTA